>JBBRJB010000202.1:0-5743 GCA_038220085.1 Burkholderiales bacterium | reverse complement strand
GAAATCGACGATGCGCCGCGGATCCAGCGTGGGTTCACGGGGATCGGCCGCACTGCCGACGACCCGGTTCATCCACTGCATGTTCTGCTGCATCCGCTCGACGATTGCGGGCCACTCGCCGGCGCGATGGGCGGCCGGGTCGGGCAGTTCATGGCACTGGTTGCAGGCGCCCTGGAACATCCGTCCGTCGTCGGTAGCCAATGCACGCGTGAGGACGGGCCGGCCGGTCACCGTGAGCGTCACGTGTCCCCTGCCATCCCACCGCGGGCTGTCGTCCAGTGCCAGCGTCCGGCCGGCATGCCGCGAAAGGTAGTCCAAGATCATCCGGACCTGGCCGCTATCCGGCGCCACAAGTCCCTTCATCATCTCCTGCATCAGCCGCCCCTGGTTTCCCTCACCGCGCATCCGCGGCAGCATCCGATCCATGATCCGCTCCCAGCGTTCGGCCCCGTGCATCGCCGGGTCCGGCAGGGCGTGGCATTGCACGCAGTAACGCGCGGTCAGCCGGGCCGGTTCGCTCTGCGGCTCGGGCAGGTCCGATGGTTTGAGCCGCACCGGGAGGATCCGCAGCAGCCACTGGCCATGCGGATGGCGCTCCCAGTAGTCACGATACTGGGCCGCGATCCGATCGAGTTCCGCCACGGCTGGCAGCTCTGCGGCGCGCGCCGGGGCCGGGCCGGCGACAACAAAGGCAGCCACCGCCACCGCTGCCGATGCTGCTGCCGATGCCGCTGCCGATGCTGCCACCGCGCCCCACCGGGCGAACCCGGTCATGGGCGCAGCGCTCCGAGGCGGTCACCTTCGACGAATCCCGGCAGGGTCGCGCTTGCAGGCAGACCCTTGCCGAAAGCGACGGCCTTGAACAGTTCGCCCATTTCGGCCTCGGACACCAGCCGCTGCACCGCCTGCGCCTGGGAGAACCAGAGCCGCTGCTCGTCGCGCGGCAGGGCTTCCAGTTCATCCAGCAGACCGCAGTTGAGCAGGAACCTGGCCTGCGAGGCATAACCGAGCGCGGTCAGGCCGGCGGTCTCGCCAGCGGCGAGGATGCGGCTGAAATCGACATGCGCCGTGATGTCCTGCAGGCCCGGCCAGACGAAGGGATCGGTGAGCGAGCGATGGCGGTAGTGACTCATCAGCGTTCCTCCTACCCGCTGCGGGTGGTAGTACTCGCGCGCCGGGAAACCATAGTCCAGCAGCAGGATGGCGCCGGCGTGCATGGCCTCGGCAATGGTGGCGAGCCAGGCGCTCTGCTGCGGACAGACCTCGGAGCGGTACGGCAGGTGCCAGGTCCCGGCATCCACGCCCAGGGTCGTCACCAGTGCCGTGAGGCCCGGGTCGGCCGGCCGTGCCGACCAGCACAGGTCGCCGTCGCTGATGCCGACGCCCATTTCCTCCAGGTGCAGGCCATCCCACTCGAAGGTACGTGCGGGCATCGCATCCAGCACCTCGTTGCCGATCACCACGCCACGGAACTGCGCGGGCACGGCATCGAGCCACTCGACCTGGCCGACCATCTGCGGCAGGCGGGCGGCGATGGTCTTGCGCTGCAGCCGCCGCAGGTCCGCGGACAATTCGACGATCTGGTAGCGGATGCGGGTGAAGCCTTGGCGCTCGAGCGCGTTGAGCAGTTGGCTGGCCAGGGCGCCGCTGCCGGCGCCGAATTCGATCACCAGGGGGTCGCCGTCGGCACAGGCGGCCAGCCACGACCCGACCTGGCGGGACAGGGTCGCGCCGAACAAGGGGGTGAGTTCCGGTGCGGTGACGAAATCGCCGTCCGACCCGAACACCGGCTTGCCGTTGCTGTAGTAACCCAGCCCTGGGTGATAGAGCGCCAGCGCCATGTAGCGGTCGAAGCCGATCCAGCCGCCGCCGCGCTCGATCTCGGCCATGATGACATGGGTGAGCTGGTAGCTGAGCTCCGCCGCCTCGGGGCCAGGCCGCGGCAGGCCGGCGGCGACGCCGGGGGCGGCAGGGCGGGGCGGGCGTTCATCCATGCGTCATTTTCTCATGCTCGCGTCCCCGTGACCGGCCCCAGGGGCTTGGCCGGAATCGACGCAGCCGCCATGCTACAGTGCCCGCCATGCAACCGTCTGCCAGTCCCACAACGCCTGCGGCCACTGCCGCGCAGCCCCGGCGAACCGCGCTCGTGACCGGTGCGGCGCGCCGGCTCGGGCGGGCGATTGCGCTGGCGCTGGCGCGCGACGGCTGGGACATCGGCGTGCACTATGCGGACTCCGAGAAAGAGGCCCGCCAGACCGCCAACGATATCCGCGAAATGGGCCGCCAGGCGGTCTGCCTGCAAGCCCGCCTGGAGGATCCGCAGGCGGCCGCCGGACTCGTGCAGCAACTGTCGGCGCAACTCGGCCCGGTCGGCGGCCTGGTCAACAACGCCTCGCACTTCGTGCACGACGACATCACCACGGTCGACGCCGCCTCCCTGACCACCCACCTGATGCCCAACCTGGTCGCGCCGCTGCTGCTCTCGCGTGCGCTGCTGCAGGCCATGACGCCGTCGCAGCCCGAAGCGGTGATCGTGAACCTGCTGGACCAGAAACTGGACAACCTCAATCCGGACTTCCTGTCGTACACGGTCGCCAAGGCGGGGCTGGCGGCGGCAACCACCATGCTGGCGCAGGCCATGGCCCCGCGGGTGCGGGTGCTGGGCGTCGCACCCGGCCTGACGTTTGCGAGCTACCTCCAGGACGAGCAGGCGTTCAAGCGGGCCCATAGCCGCTTCTCGCCGCTGCGCCGCTCGAGCACCCCGGAAGACGTGGCCGCAGCGGTGGTGTTCGCGATGAACAACCGCTCGATGACCGGGACCGTGCTGCAGGTGGATGGCGGCCAGCACCTGCTGCGCCTGCCGCGCGACGCCAGCCTGATGCCGACCGATGAGTGAGCAGGTGATGCAACCGGTCCGGCTGGATCCGGCGCGCCGCGACACACGGCGTTCGGACCTCGAGGCCAACAAGCTGTCCAAGCGGCTTCATCGCCTGGTCGGCCAGGCGATCGCCGACTTCTCGATGATCGGCGCTGGCGACCGGGTGATGGTCTGCCTTTCGGGCGGCAAGGACAGCTACGCGATGCTCGACATCCTCCTTGCCCTGCGCGAGCGCGCACCGGTCCCGTTCGAGATCGTGGCGGTCAATCTCGATCAGCGCCAGCCCGGCTTCCCGGCCCATGTGCTGCCGGACTACCTGAAACAGCTGGGCGTGGCCTTTCACATCGAGACCCAGGACACCTACACCACGGTGAAGCGCCTGATCCCGGAGGGCAAGACGATGTGCTCGCTGTGCTCGCGACTGCGCCGGGGCATCCTCTATCGCGTTGCCGACGAACTCGGCGCCACCCGCATCGCCCTGGGTCATCACCGCGACGACATCCTTGAGACCTTTTTCCTCAATCTCTTCTACGGCGGGCAGCTGAAGTCGATGCCCCCCAAGCTGGCATCCGACGATGGCCGTCACGTCGTCATCAGGCCTCTGGCCTATGTGCCGGAGCAGGACCTGATCGACTGGTCGAAGATCCGCCACTACCCGATCATCCCGTGCAACCTGTGCGGCTCACAGGCCAACCTCAAGCGGCGCGAGACCAAGGAACTGATGAGGGAGTGGGAGAAACGCTTCCCGGGCCGCATCGACACCATCTTCGGCGCACTGGGGCGGGTGACGCCATCGCACCTGCTGGACCGTTCGCAGTTCGACTTCGGCGCGCTGGACGGCACCGGCAGCGGCGACGGCTCCGACCCCTCGCCGGAGCGCTGATTTGGCCGGTTCATCGTCGGTCAGTTCGCGCGCCGTCCGGCTGGCGAAAATCCTCTGGGTGGTGAGGCGATTCGGTCTCGACGAACTGTTGGCCACCGGCGCGGCCAGCACCCTGGGTTGGCGGTTTGCCATCCGCCTGACGCACCTGCTGCGCCTGGGCACCCGGCGCGAGCCCCGCGGCGCGCGGCTGCGCATGGCTTTCGAGAGCCTGGGGCCGATCTTCGTCAAGTTCGGCCAGGTGCTCTCCACCCGCCGCGACCTGATGCCGCCGGACATCGCCGACGAACTCGCGATGCTGCAGGATCGCGTGCCGCCCTTTGCAGCGGCGCTGGCGGTCGCGGAGATCGAACGGGGGCTGGGCCAGAAGATCTCGGAGGTCTTCGCCGAGTTCGACGAGACGCCGGTGGCGTCCGCCTCGATCGCGCAGGTGCACCGGGCCCGGCTGCACGACGGCAGGCAGGTGGCGGTCAAGGTCCTGCGCCCGGGCATGGTCGAGGTGATGGACAAGGACCTCGGTCTGCTGCGCACCGCCGGCGCCTTCGCGGTGCGAATCTCCGCCGACGCCCGCCGGCTGAGGCCGCTGGAAGTCATCAACGAATTCGACCACTACCTGCACGACGAACTCGACCTCGTCCGCGAAGCCGCCAACGCCAACCAGCTGCGGCGCAACTTCAGCGATTCCAACCTGCTGCGCATCCCGCAGATGCACTGGGACTACTGCCGGCAGAACGTCATCGTGATGGAGTGGGTCAGCGGTATCCCGATCGGCAACATCGCCAGGATGCGGGCCGCCGGCATCGACCTGAAGAAGCTGTCCCGCGACGGAGTGGAGATCTTCTTCACGCAGGTCTTCCGCCATGGCTTCTTCCACGGCGACATGCATCCGGGCAACATCCTGGTCGGCGAGAGCGGCCCCGACTTCAACCGCTACATCGCGCTGGACTTCGGCATCGTCGGCACCCTCTCGGAGTTCGACAAGAACTACCTGGCACAGAACTTCCTGGCGTTCTTCCGGCGTGACTACCGCCGGGTCGCGGAGCTGCATGTCGAGTCCGGCTGGGTGCCGCGCTCGACCCGGGTGGAGGAGCTCGAAGGCGCCGTGCGTGCCTGCTGCGAACCGGTGTTCGACCGCCCCTTGCGGGAAATCTCCCTGGGCCTGGTGCTGATGCGGCTGTTCCAGGCCTCGCGCCGCTTCAACGTCGAGGTCCAGCCGCAACTGGTGCTGTTGCAGAAGACGCTCTTGAACATCGAGGGTCTGGGCCGCCAACTCGATCCCGATCTCGACCTCTGGGTCACGGCCCGGCCGATTCTCGAGGTGTTCATGAGCGAACAGCTCGGCGTTCGCGGCCTGATGGAGCGGGTCAAGCAGGAATCCCCGCGCTGGGTGCAGTTGTTGCCGCAACTGCCACGGTTGGCGCATGCGGCCCTGTCGCAACAGGCGCGGCCACAGCAGGATCCCGCCCAGGAACTGCTCCTTCGGCGCCTGATCGCGGAACAGCGCCGCACCCAGCGCTGGATCCGCGCATTCGCCGTTCTCCTGCTGGCGATTCTGCTGGTACAGTCGTGGCCGTGGCTGGCGGGTTGGTTCCATCTCAGCCCCGGCTGACAACCTTGGCCGTATACCCCGGCTCTTTATCCGGCTGACTGTCGCAGGAGATTTGCCTCGATGCTGGTCGTGCTTGTTGCGCTCTACTTCGCCGTCACCATCAGTATCGGCCTGTACGCGTCGCGGCGGGTTTCAACCTCGGCCGATTACCTGATCGCGGGCCGCAGCCTGCCGCTCTACATGAGCGTCGCCACCGTCTTCGCCACCTGGTTCGGTGCGGAGACCGTGTTGGCGGTTTCGTCCACCTTCCTCAAGGAAGGCCTGGGCGGCGTGGTGGGAGACCCGTTCGGCGCAGCGTCCTGCCTGATCCTGGTCGCGATCTTCTTTGCCCGGCCTTACTACCGCCTGCGGCTGGTGACCATTGGCGACTTCTACC
>JBBRJB010000201.1:0-5752 GCA_038220085.1 Burkholderiales bacterium | reverse complement strand
CATCCTGGTGGAGGAGAGCGACGAGATCATGCTGATCACCAACGATGGGGTGCTGGTGCGCACCCGGGTTTCGGAAATCCGCCAGATGGGTCGCGCCACCCAGGGCGTGACGCTGATCGACGTCGAGGACGGCGACACCCTGTCCAGGGTGCAGCGTATCGTTGAGACCGAAGCGACCGACGTGATCGTGGCCGAAGCGCTAGGAGAACAGGAATCGGCGGCGGAGCCGCCTCCCGAGGAAAGCTGAGCCGGTGCCCGGCTACTCGATTCGGTCCCCGCTGTTTCGACGGCCTACCAGGATGCACATGATCAACAGCAGACAGGCCAGCGCGATCGGAGTGGAGGGCAGGCCGTCCACGGAGGGCTTGTCGGCGACAATGACGGCGGCACCGGCGGCGGCATTTGCGGGACGGACCAGGTCACGCACCGGCGCCACGCCGACGCCCCGCGCATCGCCGAGTGCGGCGAGTTGCACCTGAGGCACGGACAATGGCGTCTGGGCCACTGTAAGGGAAACCGGCACGGCAGTGTCAGGAAGCGATCGGTCTGCCGTTGTGCCGGGAAGGCTGATCAGCAAGGACCCGATTAATGCGAAGGAGAAGAGTATTTTTTTCATGCCCGTCAGTCGTTACAACGCATTGTGAAGTTCAACCGCTGACACAGGTGTGACAAAGTGCCCCGATGGGACGTAATGAGACAGAAGCAGGGGCCACGAATGGAGAAGCCCGATGAGTGCGCCTGACCTGGAGAGCCTGAGAAAGGCGATTGACGCCATCGACCAGCAACTGCTGGCGTTGCTTTCCGAGCGCGCCCGTCAGGCGCTGATGGTGGGCAATGTCAAGAAGGTGGACGGGACGCCCGTTTACCGCCCGGAACGGGAGGCGAGCGTCATCGCGCGGCTTCAGGGCGCCAATCCGGGGCCGTTGCCCGCCAGCGCAGTCGCGGCGATCTGGCGCGAGGTCATGTCTGCCTGCCGGGGCCTGGAGCGGCGTCTGCGTGTGGCTTTTCTGGGGCCGGCCGGCACATTCTCCGAGCAGGCGATGCGCCAGCACTTCGGATCCGAGGTCGAAGGCGTGACCTGTCCGACCATCGACGAGGTATTTCGGGTGACAGAAGCCGAAGGTGCCGACTTCGGCGTCGTCCCGGTTGAAAATTCTACCGAGGGGGCCGTTAACCGGAGCCTCGACCTGTTCCTGATGAGCCCCCTGGTGATCACCAGCGAAGTAACGGTCCGGGTACGGCATATTCTGATGTCCAGTAGTGGCAAGTTTGAGACAGTTAGCAAGGTGTATGCCCACCCGCAGGCATTGGCGCAGTGCACTAATTGGCTCAGCCGTCACTGCCCGAACGCAGAACGCGTGCCGGTTGCCAGTAACGCCGAAGGCGCGCGAATGGCGGCCGAAGATCCGGCTATTGCTGCGATCGCGGGCGAACCCGCCTTGCATCTCTACGGGTTGCAGGCGGTCGCCCTTGGGATCCAGGACGATCCGCTGAACCGGACCCGATTCCTGGTGATCGGCCGCTATCGAAGCCCCCCATCCGGGCGCGACCAGACCTCGCTGATCCTCGCCGTGCCCGACCAGGCGGGGGCGGTTCACGCGCTGATCGAACCGCTCGCGCGCCATCGCGTGTCCATGAAGCGCTTCGAGTCGCGTCCGGCCCGCCAGGGCGGCTGGGAGTATTACTTCTACATCGATCTCATCGGCCACCAGGACGACCCGACCGTCGCACCGGCGCTGGAGGAACTGAAAGGCCGCTCGGCCTTCTACAAGTCGCTCGGCTCCTACCCCTACGAGTCGAGCGACGACACCGGGAGCGACTGAACCGCCCCGTCACCCCCAGACTACGGTCAACCAGCATGCCGCCATCCTCTTCGACAGTATCTGATCCCGGCCCGGATTCGCCCGCTTCCGATTCCCCGGCCTATGTGAAAGCCATCGCCCCATATCGACCCGGCAAGCCGATCGGGGAAGTGGCGCGCGAATACGGACTCGACGCCAGCCGGATCGTCAAACTGGCATCGAACGAGAACCCGCTCGGCATGCCGGAGAGCGCCAGGACGGCACTGCTGGCCGCGCTGGACGAACTGGGTCGCTATCCGGACGGTAACGGCTTCGAACTTAAAGCGGCGATTGCCCGCAAGTACGGCGTTCCGGCCGAATGGGTGACCCTGGGCAACGGTTCGAACGACGGCCTGGAACTGGTGGTCCGCGCGGTCTGTGCGCCGGGGCAGTCGGTGGTGTACGCCCAGCACTCCTTCGCGGTCTATGCGCTGGCGACGCAGGCAATGGGGGCACGGGCCATCGTCGTACCCGCGGTCGCCTATGGGCATGACCTCGAGGCGATGGCGCTGGCGGTCGCGGACGACACCCGGGTGGTATTCGTGGCCAACCCGAACAATCCGACCGGCACCTTCGTGGACGCGGGACGACTTGAAGCCTTTCTCGCCAAGGTGCCGGCGCGGGTCGCAGTGGTCCTCGATGAAGCGTATACCGAGTATCTCGGTCCGGACCAACGCTACGACTCGATGCCCTGGGTGCGGCGGTTTTCCAACCTGGTGGTTTCGCGGACCCTGTCCAAAGCCTATGGCCTGGCCGGGTTGCGGGTCGGCTTCACGGTCTCGCAGCCGGCAATCACGGACCTGATGAACCGGGTGCGACAACCTTTCAACGTCAATTCGCTGGCCCAGGCCGCCGCAGTCGCGGCGCTCGCCGACGAAGACTTTCTCGAGCGTAGCTACCAGGTCAACCGCGACGGCCTGCGTCAGCTGATGGAGGGGTTCACCCGGCTGGGTTTGAGCTTCGTACCGTCATCGGGAAATTTCGTGCTGGTCCGGATCGGGCCCGCCGATCAGGTCAACGACCGCCTGCTGCGTGCCGGCGTGATCGTTCGCCCGGTCGGCAACTACGGTTTGCCGGAGTGGCTCAGGGTATCGGTCGGCCTGCCGCAGGAGAATGAACGCCTGCTCGAGGCGCTGGGCCAGGCTCTGGCGCACGTCCGGCAGGGCGCAAGCTTGGGCCAGGCGCCCGGGTCCGGGCAGGCCGTCGCCTGATGGCGGAATCGAGCCGCGCCGCCAGGCTCGGTCGGGTGGCGATCCTCGGCACCGGCTTGATTGGCGGCTCCCTGGCCGCCGCCCTCAAGCAGGGCGGGTTGGCGTCGCACCTGGTCGGTTTCTCCGCCGGCGATGCCGGCCAGGCGTTGTCGCTCGGGCTGATCGACGAAGTGGCCGACTCGGTGGAGCAGGCTGTGGCGGGCTGCGATACCGTGGTTCTGGCGGCACCGGTATCGGTCAACTGCGAATTGATCGCTCGCCTCGCGCCCCATCTGCTCCCCGGGGTGCTGCTCACGGATGTCTCCAGCGTCAAGATGCCGGTGGTGGCCGCCGGCTTGCGTCATCTGGGCCCGGCCCTGGGGGGATTCGTTCTCTCTCATCCGATCGCGGGCAGCGAGCGATCCGGCCCGCAAGCAGCCGACCCGGCGCTTTTTCGGGGGCGGATCGTGATCCTCAGCCCGCTGCCGCAGAGCGACGAGCGCACGACGGCCCGCCTGGAAGCGGTCTGGGCGCATCTGGGGGCGCGGGTCATCCGGCTGGCTCCCGAGGAGCACGATCGGGTTTACGGTCTGGTGTCCCACTGGCCTCACGCGATCGCATTCGCGCTGGCCGGGGCGGTGGCTCGCGATGGCGTTTCCCGTGATCTGGCAGGGCCCGGCCTGATGGACCTGACCCGCACTGCCGCCTCGTCGCCTGAACTCTGGGCCGACATCCTGATCCAGAACGCGGAGCCGGTGCTCGCGGCGGCCGGGCAGGTGGGGCGTCAGACCGCCCTTGTCGAAGCCGCGCTCAGGCAGCGCGACCGCGCGGCGCTGGTCAGCCTGTTCAGCGAAGCCGCCGCCTGGCGCAAGGCAACCGGTTGAACCGCGCC
This sequence comes from Burkholderiales bacterium, assembly GCA_038220085.1. Classification (GTDB taxonomy): domain Bacteria; phylum Pseudomonadota; class Gammaproteobacteria; order Burkholderiales; family Burkholderiaceae_E; genus Lautropia. The sequence goes on along the minus strand of JBBRJB010000201.1, from coordinate 1,829 downwards.
GGCCAGGCAACTGCCGGGCGACGACACTGCCTACCGCCTACTTGCTCAGCCGCTTGATCAGGCTCGAGGTATCCCAGCGGGTGCCACCGAGCGATTGGACGTCGCCGTAGAACTGATCGACCAGGGCGGTGACCGGCAGCGGGGCCTTGTTGCGCTTGGCCTCGTCCAGGCACAGTCCGAGGTCCTTGCGCATCCAGTCCACGGCAAAGCCGAAGTCGAACTTGTTGTCGACCATGGTGCTGCCCCGATTGTCCATCTGCCAGGACTGCGCAGCGCCCTTGCCGATCACTTCCAGGACCAGTTTCATGTCGAGGCCGGACGCGAGTCCGAAGTTGATGCCCTCGGAGAGGCCCTGCACGAGTCCGGCGATGCAGATCTGGTTGACCATCTTGGCCAGTTGCCCGGATCCCGCCACACCTACCAGGGTGCAGGCTCGTGAAAAGGCCATTGCCACCGGCTGGATGCGGTCGAAGACCGCCTGGTCGCCGCCGCACATGACGGTGAGCATGCCGTTCTCCGCGCCGGCCTGGCCACCGGAGACCGGAGCGTCGATGAACTGCAGCTTGGACTTGCCTGCGGTCTGATGAAGTTCGCGGGCGATGTCGGCCGAGGCGGTGGTGTGGTCGACGAAGACGGCGTCCGGGGCCATGCCGGCAAACGCGCCGTCCGGTCCGAGAACGACGCTGCGCAGGTCGGCGTCGTTGCCGACGCAGCAGAAGACGATCTGGGCGTCCTTGGCAGCTTCGCGCGGGGTGGGAGCCATCGCAGCCCGCGCCGAGTCGCCGGCTCCGGCCTTGCTTCCCGCTTCCTTGACCCAGGCCTGGGCTTTGGCGGCGGTCCGGTTGTAGACGGTCACCTGGTGGCCGGCCTTGAGCAGGTGCCGCGCCATCGGAGCACCCATCACGCCCAGCCCGATGAAGGCTACTTTGTGCGGGGGTACTTTTTGATAGGTCTTGGACGACATGGCGGGGCTCCTGTTTGGCGAACGGTGAGCGGGGATTGTATCGATGCCCGCCGACGGCGGCGGCCCGGGCACCCGCAACCGGCCGGGAGCCCTAACCGGTCGCTACTCCGACAGGCTGCCTAGTATCCGGCCGCGTGGCCGTCCCGGCGGCTGTCGCTGGCAGCGACATAGCCGTCCTTCATGTCGTCGGTAAGACGCCAGATGAACTGACCCGAACCGAAATCCATGTAGGGATCCTCGGTCGCGGTGATGTTGTGACCAAGCGCGGCCAGCGCTTTCGCCACCGGTTTCGCGATCGTGGCCTCCAGGTCGACATCCAGCCCGCGATGCACCTTGAAGCGCGGCGCGCAGCAGGCGGCCTGGGGGTTCTGGCGATGATCGAGTATCCGCGTCAGGGTCTGCATATGGCCCTGGGGCTGGATGTTCCCGCCCATCACGCCGAAGGACATGACCGGCAGGCCCGCGCGCGTCAGGAACGCGGGAATGATGGTCTGGAAGGGTCGCTTGCGGGGCGCGACGACGTTGACATGGGCCTTGTCGGTGGAGAAGCCGAAGCCGCGGTTCTGCAGCGATACGCCGGTGCCGGGTACCACGACGCCGGAACCGAAACCCATGTAGTTGGATTGGATGAAGCTGACCATCATGCCGGATTCATCGGCGGTGGACATGTAGATCGTGCCGCCGGCCGGTGGGGTGCCGTGCCGGAAGTCGGTCGCCTTGTCCTTGGATATCAGGGCCGCCCTTTCGCGCAGGTAGCCGTCGTCGAGCAGGTCGGCGGGCCGGACCTTCATGTGCTCGGGATCGGCGACGTGCTGGTAGACGTCCGCAAAGGCGCACTTCATCGCTTCGATCTGAAGATGGACGC
>JBBRJB010000200.1:0-5821 GCA_038220085.1 Burkholderiales bacterium | reverse complement strand
CCAGCCCTACCTGCGCCAGCGCGACGTGAAGCTCGGCATCGCGGAGTCACGGCAGATTCAGCTGCGGATCGCCGCGATGATTTCGCGGGGTCTCGGCGCTCCAGGGGACGACGCCCCCGCCGGCGCGCCCCCGCGCTCCTGGGTCTAGAATCGACGCCGGCATCTGGATCGATCGTATGCCTCGACGTCGTCCGTTCAATGCGGCGAGCCCTCAGGAGAACACATGAACACCGATTCAATCGCCACCCGCTTCGGCAGCGGCATCGCCGTTCGCCGCATCGAAGACGACGCCCTGCTGTCCGGAAAGGGCCGGTTCGCCGACGACGTGCGCCCGGAAGGGCAACTGGTGATCCAGTTCCTGCGGTCGCCCTACGCCCATGCCCGTCTCGTCGCCGTGGACACTGAGGCTGCCCGCGGGATGCCGGGCGTGGTGGCGGTGTACACCGGCGCCGACCTTTCGGCCGCCGGCGTGCAGCCGATGCCCGGCGTCGCCGGCTTCCCACGGCCGGACGGCTCGCCGGCGATGTCTCCTCCCCGCCATCCGCTGAACATTGAGACAGTACGATTCGTGGGTGACCTGGTCGCCGCCGTCGTCGCTCAGACACGCGATCAGGCGCGCGATGCGCTCGAGGCCATCGCCGTCGATTTCGAGGAGCTGCCCGCCGTCATCGAGGCCGCGGCGGCGCTCGCACCGGACGCGCCACTGCTGATGCCGGAAGCAGGCGACAACATCAGCGCCGAAATGCGCCATGGCGACGCCGCCGCGACCGACACGGCATTCGCCGCAGCCGCGCACATTGCCAGGATCAGCATCGTCAACCAGCGTCTCGCAGCTGCGCCGATCGAGCCGCGAACGATACTCGCCGACGTGAACGGCTCGGATGGGCGATTGATCGTCCGACTGAGCAGCCAGATGCCGACCGGCGCGCGGGCCACGCTCTCGACCGTGCTGGGCATGCCCGAGGACAGAATCCGGGTCGTGGTCGGGGACGTCGGCGGCGGCTTCGGCATGAAGACCGGAATTTATCCGGAGGATGTCGTCGTCACGTACGCTGCCTGCACATTGAAGAAACCGGTCAAGTGGGTCGCGGATCGCAGCGAGGAAATGCTCTCGTCGGCACACGGTCGCGATGTCTGCAGCGAGGCGGAACTGGCCCTCGACGCAGACGGCCGGATCCAGGCATTGCGCGTGCGTTCACTCGCCAACGTCGGCGCCTATGCGAGCGGGGTCGGCGTCGCGATCCAGCTGCTGATCGGCCCATGGGTCTCGACCAGTGTCTACGACATCGCCAATATCGACCTCAAGTTCACCGCGGTCCTGACCAATACCGCGACCACCGGCGCCTATCGCGGCGCCGGTCGCCCCGAGGCGATCTACCTGATCGAACGGCTCATGGACGAAGCGGCCCGGGTGACCGGAATCTCCAGGGTCGAGCTGCGACGCCGCAACATGATCCGCCCGGAACAGATGCCGTACCGCAATCCGATGGCGCAGACCTACGACTCCGGCAAGTTTGAATCGGTCATGACCCAAGGACTGGCATTGGCGGACTGGGAGGGATTCGACAAGCGACTGGCGCAGTCGCAATCGCGCAATCGCCTGCGCGGGATCGGCATCGCCACCTTCCTGGAATGGACTGGTGGCAACGTCTTCGAGGAGCGGGTGACGGTCAGGGTAGCGGCCGACGGCTTCATCGAGATCGTTTCCGCCACCCAGGCGATGGGTCAGGGCATTGCCACCAGCTACGCGCAGTTGGCGGTCGACGTTTTCGGAGTACCGATCGAGAAGATCCGGATCGTGCAGGGCGATACCGACCTTGCCAACGGTTTCGGCAGCGCCGGCTCGCGCTCATTGTTCACCGGCGGCTCCTCGGTGCAGATCGCTTCCCAGCGCACCATCGAGAAAGCCAAAGCGCTGGCGGCCCAGGAGCTCGAGGTCGGCGAACCGGACATCGAATACCGGGACGCGGTGTTCAACGTAGTCGGCACTGACCGGCGCGTCGGCCTGTTCGACCTCGCTGCCGCGCAGCCCGAGACTTCCATCTATGTCGATTCGACCAGCACGGTTGGAGGCCCCACCTGGCCGAATGGTTGCCATATCTGCGAAGTCGAGATCGATCCGCAAACCGGCAGGATCGAGGTGGTCGCCTATGCGTCGGCAAACGACGTCGGCCACGTGGTCAACCCGATGATCGTGAACGGCCAGGTGGAAGGTGGCGCCGTCCAGGGCATCGGCCAGGCCCTGTGCGAGCACGTTGTATATGACGGGCAGTCGGCGCAACTGGTTACCGGCAGCTTCATGGACTATGCCATACCCCGCGCCGATATCGTCGGGCCGATCGCCACGATCCTGGACCAATCCACCCCCTGCCTGCTCAATCCGCTCGGGGTCAAGGGTGTGGGTGAACTCGGGACCATCGGTGCCACGCCCGCCGTAGTCAGTGCCGTGATCGATGCGTTGAGCCGGGCTGGCCATGGCGCCAGTGCAAGACAACTGCAGATGCCGGTGACCGATGCGAAGATCTGGCGCGCCCTGCAGGAGCCCGCTACCGCCTGAAAAACCATTCCGGGCCGACGTCGGGCTCACGTCGGGCCCGGCCCTCGGCCTGCAAGTCCCGCCGATGGCCGGGAACATGTACAGCAGGAAGATCGCCAGAATCTGGATGCCCATGAACGGCAGCATGCCAGCAAAGATCTGGTTCAGCGTCCACGTGCGCCGGCGCGACGCCCTTCAGATAAAAGGCGGACATCGCCACCGGCGGACTCAGGAAAGCCGTCTGCAGGTTCAGGGCGACCAGTAACCCGAAGAACAGGGGACGCGGATGGTCCGGGCGAGGTGGCGGCAGCGCCCGGCGGTTCCTGAAGCCCGCCCGCTGCGGCTGCCGGTTCGCTGCCGGGCGGCTCCGCCAGACCGGTGCCTGGACTGCTCTCCACGCTGGTGTAGCCACCGAGCGGCTTGATGTCGTAGATCTCTTCCGGCGTCACGGTGGTCACGGCCCGATAGCTCGAGATCAACAGGATCGCTAACAGCAGCCCCGGGACCACCACGATCAGCAACTGGTTGAGCAGGTAGCCCAGCGGCACGTCCCGGTTACGGCGCCCTTTGAGTGCGTGCTGTCTGCAAATTTCAAACCCACTTCCCGAACAAGGCCGCAGCGTCGGGATCCCTGATCAGCGAATGCCGTCCGGACCCATGGCGCGGCCGGTCGAGGCATCGTGCTCCCGTTCCGCCTCCAGCCAGTCCTCCACGTGCCGGTCCCCGTCGAAACCGCGTTCCTGCGCCTTGCGGTAGGCCGCCTCGGCAATGCGCCGCTGGCGCTCCTCATCCGACAGCCGCTCTCCGGTCGGCTTCGCGACACCAACCTTGTCGCCTGCCGCGCCGGCACCCACCCCTTCGGCCTGGCCGGGCGGCGCGGGTGTGCTCGCAACCGAGCCGGGTTTGCCGGGACCGGCCTTGGCCGAAGACTTCGTCGCTGACGTCGGCTTCGACGCTGATTTCGAAGCCGGCTTGGGTGCTGGCTTCGACGCCGGCTTTGATGCCGTTTTAGCCGTCCCCTTGACGGGCGGCACGGCCGGGGTTGCGGAGTTCCCAGGTATAGCGTCGCGCGACGCTCCCGCGAGTTGTGCCCCGCTCTCCTGTCCGGCCGGTGGAAGGTTCCTGGATGTCGCCATTTCTTTTCCCTCTGCTGGGTAATAGTGCGCCGGCGCCGCTCGACGCCTGCACCACGAAGTCACGGATTGCGCAGTCATGAGGACCCGCAATCGAGGCCGCATGCACGAGCCCGTGTACCAGCAATATCTGTGCCGCGCACAAGCGCCCTGGCGCTCCAGTGTCGCCCGGAAGCCGTCAATCTGCAATAAGCGGCCTTGGCCGAATCGTGGTCGCCAGGCAGCGGACATGCAGGGAAAGCCCCGAGCAACCTTGACCTCCCGCACATTGACAAGCAAATCGATACTCAACTACGCTGAACACTCCTATTGCGCCCGCGCAAGTCGCGGCCGGCCGTGGCCGGGCAAGCGCCTTATCCTGCGGAGTCCCACCATGAAGATCGCGAAGCTGTTACTTGCCGCCGCCACGCTTGCCGCACTCACCGCGCAGCCCATCCGGGCGCAGACGAAATGGGATCTTCCATCGGCGTATCCTGCGTCCAACTTCCACACCGAGAACCTGGCGAAGTTCGCCGCGGACGTCGACAAGGCCACCGGCGGCAAACTGACCATCACCCTTCATCCCAATGCCTCGCTGTTCAAGGCGCCCGAGATCAAGCGCGCCGTGCAGGGTAATCAGGCGCAGGCCGGCGAGTTCCTGATGGTCAACTTCGAGAACGAATGGCCGCTGTTCGGGGTGGACGGCATCCCATTCCTCGCGGACAGCTACGCATCGGCCAGGAAACTCTACGACGCACAGAAGCCGTCCCTGGAGAAGAAGCTAGACCAGCAGGGCATGATGCTGCTGTACACCGTCCCCTGGCCTCCCCAGGGCATCTATTCGAAGAAGCCCCTGTCGGGCGTTGCCGACATGAAGGGACTCAAGTGGCGCGCTTACAGCCCTTCCACGGCCCGGATTGCCGAACTCGTCGGGGCCCAGCCGGTCACCATCCAGGCTGCCGAGCTGACTCAGGCGCTTGCCACCGGAGTGGTCGACTCGTACATGTCCTCCGGCTCCACCGGATACGACTCGAAGACCTATGAACACGTCAAGTACTGGTATGACACCCAGGCATGGTTGCCGAAGAATGCGGTCGTCGCCAACAAGGCCGCCTTCAACGCGCTCGACAAGGCCTCCCAGGACGCGCTGTTGAAGGCGGCGGCCGAGGCCGAGAAGCGCGGCTGGGCGTTGTCGGAGGAGAAGAACGGCTGGTACCTCGACCAGCTGAAAAGCAAGGGCATGTCGATCGAGAAACCCAGCCCGCAGTTCAAGTCCGAACTTCAGAAGGTCGGCGAGACCCTGCTGCAGGACTGGCTCAAGAAGGCCAGTGACGAAGGCAAGGCGGTGGTCGAGGCGTACCGCAAGTGATCGCGCGTCCCGCCTGAATCGGTTCCCGCCGACGTCGGACACCTGACTCGGATAGCCTGCTTGCGCGCTGCCCTGAATACACTGTACGACGCCGCGGCCTGGCTCGCCGCCGCCATGATGATCGGGGTGCTGGCGATGGTGCTGATCGGCATTGCCGGGAGGCAGTTCAACTTCTACCTGGCTGGCACCGACGCCTACGCCGGTTATCTCATGGCCGGCAGCGGCTTCCTGGCCCTGGCCCATACCTTCAAGCGCAGCGAGCATATCCGGGTCACCCTGCTGCTGCAGATATTCACCGGCACGAGGCGCCATGCCCTGGAAGTCTGGAGCCTGCTGGTCGCGACCCTGCTGACCGCCGTGTTGGCCTACTACAGCATGCGGCTCGTCTGGCAATCGCATCTGTTCAATGACATTTCCACCTCCAACGACGCCACCCCCCTGTGGCTACCCCAGCTGGGCATGGCACTGGGCACGCTGGTCCTCCTGATAGCCGTGCTCGACGATTTGTTCCTCGAGCTTTCCGGGAATCGGAGAGCGGCCGAACCGGCCGAGGCCGGTCGCGTGGAGTAGCGCGGTGAGCGACCTGGCGATCATGGCCCTGCTGGTGGCGGCGCTGTTCGCGTTGCTCGGTACCGGTGTGTGGATAGGCCTGACGCTGACCGGCGTGGCCTGGATCGCCATGGAGGTGTTCTCAACCAGGCCTGCGGGGGATGCCATGGCGGTGACGATCTGGGGGGCGGCTTCCAGCTGGACGCTGACCGCCTTGCCGCTCTTCATCTGGATGGGCGAAATACTCTTTCGCAC
>JBBRJB010000199.1:0-5832 GCA_038220085.1 Burkholderiales bacterium | reverse complement strand
GAGAACGACTTTCTTCATTGATCAGCCTCCGGTGGCTGGCGTCCCTGCAAACTGCGCGATGCCGAAGCGTTCGATCGCGTGGGCGCGCAACTTGTTCTTCTGGACTTTGGAGCTGCCAGTCATGCCGATCTCCTCAAACCCATCGACGATCGCCAGGTAGCGGGGCACCTTGAAGTTGGCGCAGCGGGCGCGGCACCACTCGGTCAGCTGCGCGACGTCGGTGGCAACATCGGATGCCCCCTGGCGTGCCGAGCCGGAATCGCCCTCTACCCGCGTCGCGCGGAGTACCACGAACGCAGCCGCGACTTCGCCAAGGCGAGGATCGGGAACGCCTACAACCTGGGCGAGCTGGACTGCCGGATGTGCAAGCAGGGTTTCCTCGACTTCTGCCGGGGCGACGTTCTCTCCGCCCACGCGGAACACGTCCTTCAGCCGCCCGACCATTTTCAGCCGACCTTCCTTGTTGATGACGCCGAGGTCCCCGGTGCGTAGCCAGCCGTCCTCGATCAGGGCGGCCGCGGTAGCCGCCGGCATCCGGTAGTACCCTCGCATGACGTTCCAGCCGCGGACCTGGATTTCGCCAGGCTCACCCGGCGGGTTGAGCGCCCCCGTGTCGGCGCCGACGGTTCGGATCTGAACGCCCTCATGCGGCAGCATCCAGCCCTGGACCCGCAGCTCGAGGGGATCGTCCCAGGCGCTGAATACGACGTTGGGTGATGCCTCGGATTGCCCGTAGGCATTGCAGATACCGTGCGCTCCCATCTCGTCGTGAATGCGCTGCATCACTTCCGGGCCGGCAGCAGCCCAGCCACCGCGAAGATGAATCCGTTTCCTGTCGAAGGCCGGATCGGACATCAGCATGAGGAAGATGGTGTCGTTGCCCGAAGTAAGCGTACAGCGCTCGTCGTCTAGCATGCGAAGCGTCTGACCGACATCGAAGGTCGGCAAGCTCAGGAGGCAGCACCCGCTCACCAGGCTGACGAGCAGAGACAGGGTTGTGCCGGCAACGTGATAGAACGGCCGGATGCTGAAATAGCGATCGTCGGTGCGCACACCCATGCGCTGCGCAACCGCCGTCGCATCCCGGAGCATGTTGGCGTGGGTCAGCATCACCCCTTTGGGAAATGAGGTCGTTCCCGAGGTGTACTGGATCAGAAGCAGATCCGATGGCGTGACTTGCGCACCCGTTGCCCGGATCGCCATTTCATCAGCCGTGACTGCCGACAGTTCCGCTGTCAGCGAAGTGATGCCTGCCGGAAGGTCGTCGGCGTCGCCGAACATGAGGACGTGCCGCAGAACCGGCAGCGCGGACCCAGGCAGTTTAGCTGCCATCGCCGGTTCGACTTCGGTCAGCAGATCCCGGTAGTCGATCTTGAGAAACCGATCGACGGTCAGCAAGATAGTGATGTCGGATTGCTTCAGGCAATAGGCGAGTTCGTCGGTCCTGAAGCGGGTATTGATCGGAACGGTGACCGCGCCGATCATCGCGCAGCCGTAGAAGGCCTGCACCCACTGCGCACCGTTCGGCATCAGGATGCCGACATGATCCCCCTTGCGCAGCCCAAGGGAGAGCAGCACCGCGGCAAAGCGCATCGCGCCCGCATGCAGCGTGCGCCAGTTGAGGCGAGCATCGGGAAAGACCAGGGCCTCGGATGTCGGCCGCTTGACCGCATTGTCCAGGAGGTGGGCGGCGAGGGTGCCTGCTGCGAGTTGCCGCTGACTGGTCGGGGCGGCCTCGCTCTTCATCGGTCTGAATCCTTGGCGCTGCCGAATCCGGCGATGGCTGCCTTCCAGTCGCTGCCGTGCAGGTTCTCGACGATGGCTTCCAACTCGATCGCCAGTGCACCGTCACGGGTCGTCTCGAGCCCTGCGTCAACACAGCGCTTGGTCAGACGAACCGCGAGTGGCGAGGACCTGGCAATCGCCTCGGCCATTGCAAGCGCGACGCCTTCGAGTGCGTCCGACGGAACAACACGGTTGACGATCCCGAGTTGCCGGGCCTCTTCGGCGTCGACCTTCCGTCCGGTAAAGAGCAACTCCTTCGCCATCCTCGCCCCGACAATACGGGGTAGCCGCTGTGTGGCGCCGACCGTGCCCCAACCCACCTCGGGATAGCGAAAGCTCGCCGCCGCCGACGCCAGGATGAAGTCGCAGGCGCCGGCAATCTCGCAGCCTGAACCGATTGCAGCACCGTGCACCAAGGCGATGGTCGGTTTGGGCATCTCTTGGATCGCTGAATAGGCGGCGAATCCCTTCAGCCTGCGTGCTCTCAGTTCTTCGGTGGTCATGGTCTGGCGTTCCTTGAGATCCGCACCGGCACAGAACACGCTGCCGTTGGCACGAATCAGCACGACCCGAACGGATTCGTTCGCCGCCAGCGCCTGCAGCGCTTGAACCAGTTCGTCGCACATCCGAAGATTCAGCGCATTGCGGCTATCGGGCCGGTCGAGGGTCAGGGTTGCGATGGCCGCGTCGGCCTTTACGCAAAGGGTCTGATAGTCGTTCATGATTGCGCCGGACGCCGCCTCAGTTGGTTTTGATGTTGGCGCTCTTGATGACCTCGTCGATCCGCTTCTTGTCCGCTTGCATGAAACTTATTGCCTTGTCCGGTCCGAGCAGCATCCCTTCCGCGCCCTGCGCTGCCAGTTTCTGTTGCATTTCGGCGCTGTTGACCACTTTGGTCAGCGCCTCGTAGATCGTCTCCAACACCGGTTTCGGTGTCTTTGCCGGCGCCGACAGCCCGTACCAGGAGCCGGATTCGAAGTCGGCGACGCCCGCTTCGGCCATGGTCGGAACGTTGGGCAGGGCGGGGGATCGCTTATCCGAGGCGATCGCCAACGCGCGGAGATTACCTGCCTTGACCTGGGACAGCACGGCAGAGATGTTCAGAAGCGCCATCTGGACATTGCCCCCAACCAGGTCGACGACCGCGGGTGCAGCACCCTTGTAGGGAATGTGGGTGACGGAAATTCCGGTCTTGGAATTGAAGATCTCTGCCGCCAGATGCGGCGAGCTGCCGTTGCCCGCCGACGCATAGTTGAGTTTGCCTGGATCCTTCTTGGCGAGTGCGATCAGTTCGCTCACCGTTTTCGCCGGGACGGACGGATGAACGGCAAGGATGTTCGGAACCACCGCGAAGATCGCTGCGGGCGCGAAACTCGACAAGCCGTCGTACTTGGTCTCGTCAGGGCGCAGCGCGGGTGTCACTATATGCGACGCTGCCGTACTCAACAGCAGGGTATAGCCGTCGGGGTCTGAGCGGACGACGTATTCCGCGCCCAAGGCCGTGCCGGCGCCGGGCTTGTTCTCGACGATAAACTGCTGGCCCAGCAGATCACTGAGTTGCTTGGCTATCTCGCGTCCGAGCTGGTCGGCGGGTCCGCCGGCGGAGTACGGATTGACGATTCGGACGATCTTTTCCGGCCAGGTCTGTGCTTGCGCCGGGGAGTGGTAACTACCAGACGATATCGCAATGGCCGATGCGACAACCAATGACGCAGTCAGAAACGCGCGCCGCGATGATGAGTCCTTTGCCAGCTGAGTCTGTTTCATCTGTATATCTCCTGTTGCTTGTCATGGAAAGGGCGGATCTATGAGAAATCTTCCCGAAGCGGGGCTAGGACAGGCTCCTAGATGGCCCGCTGTGCGCGAAGGTGTGAAATTTCTGCCTCAGTCATTCCGAGCCGCTCGCCCAGGATCTGGTCGGTGTGTTCGCCCAGCAGGGGCGGTCGTTCGAGTCGAGGATTCTCGTACCCCTCAAAATGAAACGGGACCGGAAGTGCGTTGAACATACCAATGGTGGGATGCTGGAAGCTGCCGACCATGCCGCGCGCGCGCACATGAGGGTCGGCGAGAATTTCGTCCACTGCCATGATGGGTCCCGCCGGAACGCCGCGCTCATCGCAACGTCGACAGAACTCGGCCCGATCGATTCCGGCGATCGCCTGGCGCAGCCGACTCATGACCTCGTCGCGCCGTGCAACGCGGTTGCGGTTGAGCGCCAACTCCGGGTCGTGCGCCCAGTCCTCGAATCCGAGCAGTTCGCAGAGCGGCGCCCAGTGCTGGTCGCTGCCGGTCACCTGGACCCAGCGATTGTCGGCGCAGACGAACGCGGCCGATGGAACCCTGCCCGGATGCTCGGTGCCCATGCGGGGGGGCACCTCGCCGAGCGCGAAGTAGCGCGCCGCAGCGAGTGTCAGCAGGGCCACCTGCCCGTCGAACATGCCGAAGTCCACGTGGCACCCTTTCCCCGACTTTGCGCGTCCGGCCAGCGCGCTCAGGATCGCGATCGCTACCCACAAACCGGAGGTCAGATCGCCCATTGGCAAGCCGGGCTTGACCGGCGGACCGCCCCGCTCTCCAGTCAGGCCCATGATGCCGCCCATTGCCATGAAGACCGTGTCGTAGCCTTTGCGGGGTGAGTAAGGCCCTGTCTGCCCGAATCCGGTACAGGAGACATAGATCAGCCCGGGACAGTCGTCCTTGATCGACTCGTAATCCAGCTTCGAGCGCGCGAGATTGCCGGTTGGAAAATTCTCCAGGAACACATCTGATTGCGCCGCAAGTTTTCGCACGATGTTCTGACCTTCCGGACTGCGAAGGTTGACCGTGATCGACTGTTTGGTCCGGTTGAACGCCATGTAGTAGGCGGACTCGCTTCCGCCCGGTCCGTCGACGCGGGGTTCGAAGGCGCGCGTCTCGTCTCCGGATCCGGGCTGCTCCACCTTGATCACGGTGGCGCCCAGTTCGGCGAGGATCATGCTGGCGAAAGGGCAGGCCAGCACCCGGGACAGGTCGAGGATGGTAATGCCGTCGAGCGGGCGCATCGACAGACTCCTCAGGCCTTGGCTTTGTTGAAACCGCGCATCATCACGTTCGCATCGCGACCGATCGCCAGCGCCTGGCCAAGCCCGACGTCGGCAGCGCGATGGAATGTCCGCTTGGTTGTCTGCATCGCTATGGGGCTCCAGGCGGCAAGGACCTGAGCCATCTCGAGCGCCTGCTCGATTACCTGCTCCGCCGGCACGCACCGGTTGGCCAGCCCGAGCGCCAGGGCGCGATGTCCGTCAATGGGCTTGCCCGATGAAACAAGGTCGAATGCATGCTTGCGTCCGACCTGGCGTACGAGATTCGCGAGCACCACGGCTGCGACGATGCCGTGCTTGAGTTCCGGATAGCCGAAGCGGGCGTCCTCTGCAATCACGACCAGGTCGCACGCGATCGCCAGGCCTGCGCCTCCGCCAAGCGCATTGCCTCGAACCGCGGCAATCACCGGCTTGCGCATCTGCGAGAAGACAAGGTGCAGAGCCGACGTAAGATCGGCACGAGCAAGCACCGCGGCGGGCGATTCCGGTGTCAAAGCACTGAACTCGGTCGTGTCCGCCCCTGAGCAGAACGACTTGCCCGCGCCGGTCAGAACGACCGCATTGATCGTTTCATCGTCGTCCGCGATGCGCAGTCCATCGAGCAGCGCCTGGGTCAGCGTTGAGTTCGTCGCGTTGTGCTTGCCCGGACGGTTCAGGGTCAGGACCCGAATGGCACCGTGGTCTTCCGACAGCAGTTCCATCGACGAGGTTTCTTCTTTCACTTGGGCTCCTTTCTCGGGGGTGAATCCCGTGCTTGGCGGGGCGGCGTCGCTGGCAGTCTTCATGGGAGATTCACCGCAGTGATTCAAAACGCATGAGCGTCTGATCGATTTCTTTCACCAGTTGGTCGATCACCTCTGCCGCAGGCATGATCGAATCGACGAGGCCTGCCGATTGGCCTGCCTCGACCTTCCCCCAGTCGACGTCGCCGTCCAGTGCGGCCATCTTGAGCGTGCTGCGCTCTATC
>JBBRJB010000198.1:0-5833 GCA_038220085.1 Burkholderiales bacterium | reverse complement strand
CCGATCAGCTTGCTCGCGGTCATGGATTCGCCGATGAAGAACCACGAGACCGCTCCGGCGACGACCGGCATCAGGTAGATCAGCGGCGCAGTTCGCCCGACCCCGCGGACAACATTGACCCAGCCCCAGACGATCCAACCGAGGAAGGCGGAGACGAGCACGCCCCACACTAGGCCGAGCCAGACCTCCCAGCGCAGCCCGATCCAGTCGACGTTCATCCCGGCCTGCCAGGACAGCCCTACCAGCAAGGGGCTGGCGATGAAGGTCGAGTAGGCCATCACCGGAACCCCGCCCATGCGCATGATCACCGGCTTGGCCGCCACCGTGTAGTACGAGAAGAACGAGGCCGCCACCAGCAGGATCAGGTCGCCGCTGCCTGCCCGCCAGCGTTCAGCCAGCAGCTTGTCGGAGAGAAATACGACCACGCCGACGCAGGCGATGGCCACGCCTGCGATCTGGCCCGCGGAGAGCCGTTCCATGCCGGTCAGCCGCAGCAGCATCAGCGTGAACAGCGGGCCGCAGGCGAGGATCAGCGACGAGGAAAACGCCGTCGACATGTTGATACCGTAGGTCACGAGGCCGACATGAAGAATATGGCCGGACACCGCCAGTTTCACCAGATCGCGCAGGTCCGACTGGTCCACCGGCGGCCAGTCGATGCCGTATCGATAGAACATCCACAGCGACGCGCAGATCGGCAGCACCAGAAAGCGGGCGAACAGGAAACCCGCCGGGGTCAGGATCGGGAAGATCAACTTCTGGACCGTGAAGTTGCTTCCCCAGACGAGGATCAGGGCGAGCGCGATCCATAAGGCGCGACGCTGAACGTCAGGCGTCGCAATCAATTTCGCGGGTATCGGGCGGCGGTACTGCAGGACGGCGGCATGTCCGCAATGATAGCCGGATGAACCATATGGTCGGCCGGTGCGACCCATGACTGGCGAACCGCTCGATCGCGGTGCGCGGCCGCTGCCGGCGCCTCGCTGCTGGCGCTTCGCTTGGCAGCCACCGGCTCACGGACTATATTGGACTACCGGCCGTTGACTTCCGGCGGTCAGCAGTCCTTGGGTCTCTCAATAAGGACACGACGAAGTGCACAGGAAGCCGTTCTACCGACAGCTGCTCGCCCTTGTCCTGACGGCAGGGTTCGCCTTGGCCGCCCTGCCCGCGGGTTCACAGCCGGCGGGGGCCGACGTCCAGCCCTACCTGCAGGTGGAGACCGGATCCCACGCCGCCGTGGTCCGCCGCATCGATGTCGCGGTCGATCGATCGCTGGTCGTGACCGCCTCCGACGACAAGACCGCCCGGGTCTGGAACCTCGCCACCGGCGAGTTGCGCCAGGTGCTGCGGCCCGCCGTTGGAGCGGGCGAGATCGGCAGGCTCTATGGAGTTGCCATCCATCCGACCGAGGACCTGGTGGCGGTGGGAGGCACCACCGGCCGGGGCGTCGGCTCGCATCGGATCCTGATGTACTCCATGTCCAGCGGTCTGCCGGTGCGGTCATTCGACGCCCGCGGCGGCGACATCAAGAAGCTCGCATGGAGCCGCGACGGCAGCCTGCTGCTCGCGGTGTACGCGGGTGACCACGCCCTGCGCGCCTTCGATCGCAACGGCGTGCTGGTCCATGAACAGCCGCTTACCGCGCCGGCCTACGGGCTCGCAGTCTCCGCCGACGGCATGGCGGCGGCCAGTTCGCTCGACGGCCGCATCGTGCTCGTGACGGCGCGCGACGGCCGGGTCGCCCCGGTGCGCACCCTCCCGGCCCAGACCGACCAGGCGGTCGGCCTGGCGTTCTCCCCGGACGGCTCGCGACTCGCGGTTGCTTTCCGAAAGGCGAAGACCGCGCCGCAGGTGCTCGACGTCGCCAGCGGCCGCACGGTGCTGCAGTTGCCGCAGCACGACGTGGTCGAAGGCACGCAGCTGAGCGTGGCCTGGTCGACAGACGGGCGCCAGATCGTCGTGGGAGGGTCGGGCTACAACGCGCGCCGCCGCTTCCCGATCTTCTTCCATGACGCGGCCAGCGGCAAGCTGATCGGGCAGCAGGACGTCGCGGACGACACGGTGTTCGACCTGGTGGCCCTGCCGCAAGGTCGGGTCGCCTGGGCCAGCCACGACGGCGGCTGGGGCGTGGCGGCGCCCGACCAGGTCACCCTGGCGGTCAAAGCCGGGATTGCGGATCTGAAAGGCCCGGAAACACTGCTGGTCAGTCCCGACGGCCGGCGGGTGGGATGGACCTACTCCTGGGGCCGGGATCCGGCGCTGTTCGACTTCTCGCGGCGGCTGGTGGACACCGCGGTCACGGAAGCCGGCAAGCGCGACCTGGAAGCGCCGAACCCCAGCCGCGGCGGATTCGACCGCCCGAGTTGGCAGGACACCACGCGTGCGCGCGTCAACGGCCGCGACATCGACCTGGACCCTGCCGAGGCATCGCGGGCGCTGGACTTCTTTCCGGGCGCGAACGATGCCGCCCTCGGGACCAGTCACCGGCTGCTGCGCATCGACGCCAAGGGGTCGGTCCAGTGGCAGGTACGGACAGCGGGCGAAGTACGCTCCGTCAACGTGACCCGGGATGGCCGCATGATCGTCACCGGCATGTCGGACGGCACACTGCGCTGGTGGCGGGCGGCCGACGGCCGCGAACTGCTGGCACTGCTGGCCGCCCGCGACGGACGCTGGGTGGCCTGGACGCCGGAGGGCTACTTCGACGCCGGCGCCGGCGCCGACCGGCTCGCCGGCTGGACGGTCAATCGCGCCGACGGTTCCGGAGCCGACCACTTCTCCCTGAACCGGTTCCGCGAGCGATTCAACCGGCCCGACCTGGTCGATCGGGTGCTGGAGACGGCGACGCCGGTCGCGGCCCTGGACCCGTCGACCATCACCCCACGGACAGCGAGCGCCAGCCCGCCACCCGCGCCGACCGCACCGGCCAGCCTGGCGAGCCTGCAGTTCCCGCCGGTCATCGGTCCGGTCAACCTTGCGACGCTCAAGCCGGCGTCCGGCCAATTGTCGATTCCGGTCGCAATCCGCGCAAAGGGCGAGGTCCAGCTGGAAGTGCGGGTGGACGGCAGGCCGGTCCCCGAGGCCACGCAGACCGTGCCCGCAGCCGGAACGGGCGGCCGCAGTGCCACCGCCAGCCTGCCGGCGCCTCCGGCCGGTTCGCTGGTGCAGGTGATTGCCAAGGACAGCAACGGTGTCTCCGAGCCGATGGGCTTCGTCGTCACACCCGCCACGGCCGCGCAGACGGAGGGTTCGCTTAAGCCGGTGGTCCCGGTCGACCAGCCCGCCGTGGCGATCGTCCCAGCGGCAGTTGCGCCGGCCCCAACCCCTGCCGCAATCCCGGCCGTCACGCCCGGCCAGTCGCGGTCGGCATCCGCATCCGGGCCGCGCCTGGTGGTCCTGGCGATCGGCATCAGCGAATACAAGCAGCCCGAATACCGCCTTGGCCTCGCCGCGAAGGACGCGACCGACTTCGCGCAGGCCATGAGCGGCCAGAGCGGCAAGCTCTACCACGACGTGCAGACCCGCTCGCTGACCAATCAGCAGGCCACCCGCCTGGCGATCATCGCCAACTTGAAGTGGCTCAGCGACTCGGTCGGGCCTGGCGACATCGGCATGCTGTTCCTGGCCGGGCACGGCATCAACGCCAAGACCGGCCAGTACTATTTCCTGCCGCATGAAGGCAATCACGAGAAGCTGGAACAAACGGCGCTGCCGGAGGCGGCGATTCGCGACACGCTCGGCCGCATGCGCGGCAAGTCCCTGTTCTTCGTGGACACCTGCTTCGGCGGCAACGTCGTCGGCAATTTCACTACCGCCAGCCGGGAACTGGCCCGCATGGCCAACGACCTGGCCGCGGCGGAGAACGGGGTCGTGGTCTTCGCCTCCAGTTCCGGCAAGCAGCTATCGGAAGAAAACGACGCCTGGGGCAACGGTGCCTTCACCAAGGCGGTGCTCGCTGGATTGTCCGGCAAGGCCGACCTGACCCGCACCGGCCGCATCACCTTCAAGGGGCTGGACTTCTACGTCTCCGAAGAAGTCCGCAATCTCACCGAAGGGCGTCAGACGCCGGTGACGATCTCACCGATCGGAGTGCCCGACTTCGCGATCGCCAGGATCGGAACGGTCTAAGAGGAGCGGAACGGTCTTGGGATCGGAGCGGTCTGCGCGGCGCCGTCGCGCAGACCTCCTCATTTCGTGACCGTGCCGAAGGCGCCGATCACGACAGCGTCCTCCTTGAAGCCCAATGCCAGCACGGCAGCGGCATCCCGGTACTGGAGGTCCCGGATCGGGGGCAAGCCGGCCAGTCGCACCGGTACGACCCGACTCTCGCGGTCCGCCCCGAGGCCCCAGTAGAACACCGCGCCGGCTGCGTCGAGCGCCACTGCCCCGCCCTGCACCGGCACGATCTTGCGGACTGCGTTCAGGCCGTTCACCGGGGCCGCGAGGTACCGCAGCGAAGCGGATTCGTCGCCGAGCAGCCCCTGGCTGGCAAGCCCCCAGCCCCACACCGTGCCGTCCGCACGCACCGCGAGTGCGCTCGCGCCACTGGCGACGATCGAGACGGCGCCGGTCAGATCGCCGCCCCCCGCCACCTGGACCGGCCCGGGGAGTGCCAGGAACAGGACGTTGGGGCCGCGTCCCAGGGCTCCCTGCCGCTCGGTCCCCCATGAGAAGACCCGCCCGTCGGCGAACAGGGCCAGCGAAAAGTTGAGGCTGGCGGCCACCGACCGGACTTCGCCGCTGAGCGGCACGGTCTGCGGGTCAAGGTAGCTCCCCGATTTCTCGAGGCCAAGCTGGTAGGCGTCGTTGCTGCCCCATGCCAGGGCCTTGCCGCCGATCGTGCGGGCCAGCAGGTGCGACGACCCGAATACGATCTCGGTGGCGCCGTCGGGCTGCGAGAGCCGGCCTGCCGCGGCAACCGGCGTCGTCGTCACAGTCGGCTCGGCCACCCCGAACCGGAATGCCGCAGGCGCGCTGCCGAAGTTGTCGACCGGGTTGGTGCCCACCGCCTGCACGCTGCCGTCCACCCGGCGCACCAGCATCGCCTGGCCGTCGCTGAACAATGCGGTCGCGGCCAGGGCGGTCGACGGGATCTTCGGCTCGACCGGCAGTGGCGCCTCGGGCGCCCTGCTTCCCGGCCTCACCAGGACCGACCCGTCCGACATCAGCCGCGCCGTGAATGCCGATTGCGCGGCAACGTACCCACCGAAGCCGACGGCCTGGGGTGCAGGCAGCGAACCGACGTCAGGGCCGTAACGGCGATTGACCGTGTCGATGGCCGCCACCAGCCGACCCGGCAGCTCGGTCGGAACATAGGCCTGCTGCCCGGCGGGTGCGAGCGGTCCGCCATCCGGGCCGGCACCGTCCAGGCGGGCGTCGACCAGATCCTTGGCCAGCTGGGTGGCGACGCTCAGACCGGGCGCCGCCAGCGCCGGGTTGAACTGGCTTGCAGCGACGGTGAAAGCGGCGATCACCGCCCCGTAGCGACCGGCCGGGGTATCCGGCAGCGCGCCCTTGCCCGAGGCTGCGTTGATCAGCACCGGCAGCAGGGTCAGGTCGGCCACCGCCTGAACGGCGGGAAGCTGGCCGTTGAGGATCAGGCGGATCCGCTCGTTCGACTCCCGGGCACGCTTCGCCGGCGGCAACTGCGAGAGCTGCCTGTCGGCGTCGGCATGCCCGACCGCCGCCTCGGTGAACGGTGTCAGCCCGATATTGGCGCGAATCGCCGGGACATGCGCGCGCAGCTTCTGGCCCGCCGGAAAGGCCACCCAGGCATTCTTCGCCTCGTCGAAATACTCGCTGCCGCCCTGCCCGATCAGCTCGACCAGCAGCG
>JBBRJB010000197.1:0-5835 GCA_038220085.1 Burkholderiales bacterium | reverse complement strand
TGCACATCCTGTCGAATCGACGCGAGGACCGGCTGGTCTTCGACCTGCAGCCGGCGATTGCCAGTGCCATGGGACTGGCAGCGAGCGGTTCGCGGGCGCTCTCCGAAAGCCTCATGCAGCGCTACTACCTGGCGGCAAAGGCGATCACCCAGCTCAGCACCATCCTGCTGCAGTCGCTGGAGCAGCGCCTGCTGGGCCGTCCGCCGGGCGAGGCGGTCGCCCTGGACGAGAACTTCAATCGCATCGACGATCAGCTTGACCTGCGGGAGGTCGATGGCTTCGAGCGCAATCCCCAGCTTCTGCTGAAGACTTTCCTGATGATGCAGCAGCATCCCGAATTGTCCGGAATCACCGTGCGCACGCTGCGCGCGCTCTGGCATGCGCGCTTCCGGATCGACGCCCGGTTCCGTGACGACCCGGTCAACCGGGCCGCGTTCATCAGCCTGCTTCAGGCGCCGCGCGGTGTCACCCATGAACTGCGGCGGATGAACAAGTGGTCGGTGCTTGGGCGCTACCTGCCTGCCTTCAGGCGCATCGTCGGCCGGATGCAGCATGACCTGTTCCATGTCTACACCGTCGACCAGCACATCCTGATGGTGGTGCGCAACCTGCGCCGTTTCATGCAGGCCGAGCATGCCCACGAATATCCGCTCTGCAGCCAGCTGATCAGCACTTTCGACAAGCCCTGGCTGCTGGTGGTGGCCGCCCTCTTCCACGACATCGCCAAGGGGCGCGGCGGCGATCATTCCACACTCGGAGAACGCGACGTGGACCGGTTCTGCCGGGAGCACGGCGTTCCCGGTGAGGACCGGGCGCTGGTGCGTTTCCTGGTCCGGCATCACCTGAGCATGTCCTTGACCGGTCAGAAGAAGGACCTGACCGATCCGGAAGTGATCCGGGAGTTTGCCGACCTGGTCGGAAACGAGCGGCGGCTGATAGCCTTGTATCTGCTCACCGTCGCCGATATCCGTGGTACCAGCGCGAAGGTCTGGAATGCCTGGAAAGGCAAGTTGCTGCAGGATCTCTACTTGGCCACCCGCGCGCGCCTTGCCGGCAACGACATCGCGCCCAGCGCGCAAAGGGACAGCCGCCGGAGGGAGGCTGCCCGTCTGCTGCTGCTGTACGGCATCGACAGCCAGCGCTACCAGTCTTTCTGGGAAAGTCTCGACATCGGCTATTTCCTTCGTCACGAGCCTCAGGATATCGCCTGGCACACCCGGGTCCTGCACCGGGTGGCGGCGCCGCCCATGCCGGTCGTGAAGACCCGGCTGAGCCCGATAGGCGAAGGCTTCGAGGTGCTGGTCTACACCCGAGACCAGCCGGCGCTGTTTGCTCGGATCTGCAGCTATTTCGATCGCAAGAACCTGTCGATTCTGGAAGCCCGCGTCCACACCACCCGTACCGGCTATGCGCTCGACAGCTTCATGGTGGTGGACCCCGACCTGTACCTGCCTTACCGGGATGTCCTGGCGCTGGTGGAGGTCGAGCTTGCCGAAATGCTCCAGCGCGATTTCTCGGTTGCAGAACTCAAGCCGGCCGCACCGGCACGGCTCTCGCGGCGCTCGCGTGCCTTTCCGCTGCCACCCAAGGTGGATCTGCGCTCGGACGATTCCGGCAGACGATACCACCTGTCCGTCACGTCCACCGACCGGACCGGATTGCTCTACGACATCGCCCGCGTCCTGGCGCAAAACGGTATCGACATGTACGGCGCACGGGTAGCCACCCTTGGCGAGCGCGCCGAAGACATTTTCACGATGGACGGTGAGCGACTGGGTTCGGAAAAGGACCGCCTGCGGCTTGAACGCGAATTGCTGGCCGTCCTCTAGAGCCCGTCGGTGGCGCCCAGCTAGGGCTGCACCGCGCGGCCAAGGATCGCCACCACCCGCGACATCGCTTCGTCCAGCACCGCGCCGATGGCATGCAAGGGTATGGCCGTCTGTGCGTCGCCTTTGCCCGCCGCATGGTTGGCTACCACCGCCAGCGCGGCGTACGGCAGTTCCGCCTCGCGCGCCAGGGCCGCCTCGGGCATACCGGTCATGCCGACCAGGTCACAGCCGTCGCGCTCGAGCCGTCGGATTTCCGCGGCGGTCTCCAGTCGAGGGCCCTGGGTGCAGCCGTAGCAGCCGCCGTCGACCATGGCCGTTCCGAGCGCCCGGGCAGCGCCCAGCAGGCGCTGGCGCAAGTCGGCGTCATAGGGTCGAGTGAAGTCGATGTGGACTACCGGCTGGTCGGGACCGCTGTAATAGGTGCTTGCGCGCCCGGTGCTGTAGTCGATCAGCTGGTCAGGCACCGCCAGGGCGCCCGGCGGCAGATCGGAGCGGATGCCGCCCACTGTCGCCACCGAGATGATCGCGGTCACCCCCACCTGCTTCAGCGCGTGAATGTTGGCCCGGTAGTTGATGTCGTGCGGCGCGATCGTATGTCCATAGCCGTGGCGGGCCATGAATACGATCGGCGCGCCTTCCAGCTCTCCGAAGCTGAGGGCGCTGGAGGGTTGGCCCCAGGGCGTCCTTGCTATTTCCCGGCGGACATTCTGCATCCCCACCAGCTTGGCGAGGCCACTGCCCCCGATGATGCCGATCACCGGCTCAGTCCAGCTTGATGGTTTTCAGGAACTCGCGGAATTCAGGACCGACTTCGGGGTGCTGCAGTCCCAGTTCCACCGTGGCCTGCAGATAGCCCGCCTTGGAGCCGCAGTCGTAACGATGACCCTCGAACCGGTAGGCCAGCACCGGCTGTTCATGAATCAGCTTGGCCAGCGCGTCGGTCAGTTGGATCTCGCCGCCGGCGCCGGGTTTGAGATTGGCGAGATGCTCGAAGATCAGCGGCGACAGCAGGTAGCGGCCCACGACGGCCAGGGTCGAGGGCGCATTCTCCGGCTTGGGCTTTTCGACCATGCCAGTGATCCGGCTGGTGCGCTCGGCCCACGGCGTGCAGGACACGATGCCGTAGGAGGAGGTTTCCTCGCGCTTCACTTCCTGTACCGCCAGGATGCTGGCGTGCTGGCGCGTATACAGTTCAACCATCTGCTTGAGCACCGGTACGCCCTTAGGGCCCGGCTGCATCAGGTCATCGGCAAGCAGGATGGCAAACGGCTCGTTGCCCACCACCTGGCGGGCGCACAGCACTGCGTGGCCCAGGCCCAGCGGCTCGGACTGGCGGATGTAAACGCAATTGATGCCGCTGGGTACCGCTTCCTTGACCGCCTCGAGCAGGGCCTTCTTGCCGCGCGCCTGGAGTTCCGACTCCAGTTCATACGCCTTGTCGAAGTGGTCTTCGATGCTGCGCTTGCCGCGTCCGGTGATGAAGATCATTTCGGTAATGCCGGCCGCTGCAGCCTCTTCCACCGCATACTGGATCAGCGGGCGGTCGACGACCGGCAGCATTTCCTTGGGCTGGGCCTTGGTAGCAGGCAGAAAACGAGTGCCGAGCCCGGCTACCGGGAACACGGCCTTACGAACCACTGTTTGAATCATTTGTTTTCGATCATCCTGAAGAAACTGTCTTCGTCCAGCACTCTGACGCCGAGTGCGCGAGCCTTCTCCAGTTTCGATCCGGCCGCTTCGCCTGCCAGCACGAAGGCGGTCGATTTCGAAACCGAGCCAGAAGCATGCCCGCCCAGGGCGCGGATCAGGTCCTGGGCCTCATCCCTCGTGAGCTTTGTGAGCGTACCGGTCACCACGACAGTCTGGCCAGCGAGCACCTGACTGGCGGTTGCAACTGTTGCGCCTCGGCTGACATCCGTGGGCAGATCATCCGGCGCCGCGACCGTCGGCGTTGTTCCTTGACCCCGTGGATCGACACCCTGTGCGCTCAATCGCCTGATTGCTTCCCGATTGTGCTCCTCCGCCAGGAAACTGGAAATGCTGGCGACGATTTCGGGGCCGATGCCCTCGAGCGGCACCGTCTGCAGCGCTTCGCCGCGCGTTCGCCGCCTGATGTTCTCTTTCATGATTGCCGCTTTCTCCTGCAGCAGGGCATCCCAGTCCGCAGCCAGGACCGCGTCGAGCGACCTGAACTGCGCGGCGACGATTCTCGCGACTTCCTCGCCGACATGGCGGATCCCCAGCGCAAAAAGGAAGCGCGCCAGCGTGGGATGGCGTGAACGGCCGATCGCTTCGATCAGGTTGCGGGCGGACTTCTCACCGACGCGGTCCAGCCCCGCCAGCGACTCCCCGGTCAGACGATAGAGATCGGCCGGGCCTTGCACCAGACCGGTGCCGACCAGTTGCTCCACCAGCTTGTCCCCCAGACCATCGATGTCCATGGCCCGCCGTTGCGCGAAGTGCAGCAGCGCCTGCCTGCGCTGGGCGGCACAGAAGAGCCCGCCGACACAGCGCCAGGCCGCCTCCCCCTCCGGTCGTTCGACCCGGGAGCCGCAGACCGGGCAGGACTGCGGCATGCGAAAGGATCGCGCCGTCTCTGGCCGAAGCGCCGGTACCGGCGCCACCACTTCCGGAATCACATCGCCGGCGCGCCGTACGATCACGGTGTCGCCGATCTTGAGATCCTTGCGCGCGATCTCGTCCTCGTTGTGCAAGGTGGCGTTGCTGACGGTCACCCCCCCGACGAATACCGGCTTGAGGCGCGCCACCGGTGTGAGCGAACCGGTGCGGCCCACCTGCACCTCGATATCCAGCAACTCGGTCTGCGCCTCCTGGGCGGCGTACTTGTGCGCGAGCGCAAAACGGGGCGCGCGAGCCACATGGCCGAGAGTATCGTGGCTGGGTCGATGATCGACGGTGTAGACCACGCCGTCGATGTCGTAAGGGAGTTCTGCCCGCCGGCTGCCGATCTCCCGATAGTAGCCAAGCAGGGCATCCACGCCCTTCAGTCGCTTGCGCCGGGAGGCAGCCGGGACGCCGCGCTCGGCCAGCCAGTCGAGCAGTTCGATCTGCGATTGCGGCAGGGATGCGGGGCTGACCTCGCCGACGCCGTAGCCGAAGAATCGCAGCGACCGGCCGGCGGTGATCCGTGAGTCCAGCTGGCGCAGGCTGCCGGCGGCGGCATTGCGCGGATTGACAAACACCTTCTCACCGCGGGCGGCCTGCGCGGCGTTGAGCTTCTCGAAGTCCTTGCGGTACATGATGACCTCGCCGCGTACGTCCAGGACATCGGGAAACGGCGGCCTGAGCCGGCTGGGTACTCCCTTGACGGTGCGAAGGTTCAGCGTGATTTCTTCTCCGACGCTGCCGTCGCCCCGAGTCGCCCCCAGCACCAGCCGACCCGCCTCGTAGCGCAGGGTCGCGGCAAGGCCATCGAACTTGGGCGATGCGGTATAGTCGATCTCGTCGCTCTCTTGCCTGCCATGTCCGGCCTTGGCCAGCGCTTGCCGCAATCGCCTGTCGAAGGCAAGGACTTCCTCGTCGGAGAATGCGTTGGCAAGCGATCGCATCGGCACCCGGTGGGCAACTGTCTTGAACGCCTGCTGCGGTGGCGCTCCGACCCGCGCCGTGGGAGAGTCGTCGCTGCGAAGTCCAGGGTAGCGCGCCTCGAGCGCCTCCAGTTCCCGCAGCAACCCGTCGTAGACGGAATCGTCGACTTCCGGTGCGTCCAGCACGTAATACGCGTGGTTTTGCCGGTCGATTTCGCTGCGCAAGTCTGCGACCCGCTGGATCGCCGCCGGTGGCGCTGGTGGCGCCGGCGGTTCCGCCGCGTTGCCGCTGGCGTCGCCCGCCGGTTCCTGCTTGCGCGCACCCACCGTCATCGGCGGGGCGCTGAGGCGGATGCGACATGGGCGGACATGAAGACCCGAGGCTCAGTTGAATACGCGCAGCGTTGCCGGCTCGCCGGCCTTCAAGCCCGCATCCGCCAGTTCCCGATAGCGCCGGT
>JBBRJB010000196.1:0-5839 GCA_038220085.1 Burkholderiales bacterium | reverse complement strand
TGGTGAGTCCTTACAACATGCAGGTGAATCAATTGCAGCGAGTGCTGCCCCTTGGCGCTCGGGTGGGGACGGTCGACAAGTTCCAAGGCCAGGAAGCCGCGGTGGTCATCGTCAGCATGGCCACGTCCTCTGGCGACGAACTGCCACGCGACATCGAGTTTCTCTTCAGCAAGAACCGCCTGAACGTGGCGATTTCGCGCGCGCAATGTCTGGCATTGGTTGTCTGCAGTCCGCAGCTGATGTCGGTGAAATGCAAGACTCCAGAACAGATGGCGTTGGTCAACACCCTTTGCTGGGTGAAGGATTACTCCGGCGACCTGCAGCAAGGAACGGCATGACAGCCGCCTCGTCAGTAACGATCTACCAGTCCCAGTATTTCGCCGGATGCTCACGCGCCATGCTGGCGGCGATTCAGTCGATTCAGTCGATTCCCTCTCGAGCACGCTGGTCAACTCACGGATCGGCCTGAACCCGCAACAGGTATCGGAAGCACGACGCCTCTCCGGGTTCCGTCGATACCGCGTAACCGCCTGACTTCCCAATTTCAGTTCTGGAGCCGCCAACCCATGTATTTCCTCCATGTTCGTGTTTCCGGACTGCTGGGACGAGATGACTTTATGGATGCCGTCGCGTGGCAACAGCATGCACAGCGATCGCTGGCCGAAGGAGCGACATTCGTGCTTATGCACGAAGGGTCATCGGCGCTGCACGTCGCGGATGTCGCGCCTGTTGCGGCGCATGCGCTTCCGGTCGGCATTTACCTTACGGAGCCGGCGCGACTGGCGATCGACGCCACGCTAGTCGGACCCGTCGATTTCGTGGCCAGCACGTTGATGCAGCCGCTCTATCGGCTGCGGTTGCCTGCGATGCCAACGACGGCCACGGACCGCGATCCGGCGGCGACCTCGATCGACGCACCGGCCGCGCCGCCAGTCGTGGAGTCGGTCTCCGCAGAAGCAAAGCGCGGCCGCGGCCGTCCACGAAAGGATGCCAGCGCGAACGCGCCCGCCGTGACGCACACGCCTCCGGTAAATCTGGCGGAGGCGTACCCCTCCAGCCGCGAGTTCTTTGCCGCCGTCCTGGATGAGGGTAAGAACCCACGCGTGGCCGCACTGAAGGCGTATCTCGGCTTTCGGAAAGAGCAGCGGTCGATCGACGAACTGGCGGCGGACTCAGACATCACGCGACAGGGCATGCACCAGCGCATCCAGAGCTTGGTGGAAGTTCATTGTCGAAACCCTGAAGTGGCCGCAGTCGTCGCGCGCATCAGGCAGCTTATGGAAGAGGCCAGCGAGCCCTTGTTTTTGGCCGAGGTACCCTATCGCGATGCGTGGTTCCGGTCCGAAGATGTTCTGGAGTCGGGGTTCGCGGATTACCTTGACCAGATCAGCGCCGGCGGCATCCACTGCTTGCCGACCGCGAACGGTCCGGTTCTTAGCCGGGTATCGACGAGGCTGTGGAAGGAGGCAGGAACTCAACTTCGTAAGTGGCTTGTGGACCTGGACGCGCGCGATACTGTGGCTTCAATCGACGAGCTCAACGCCAAAGCTCAACAATGTCTTCCCGACAACCAGCCGGACTCGTTCGTCAATTTGCTGGTTGAAAGCATCGATGAAGGCCGTGTGCGGCGGGCCCGTCTCCCGGGTGGTGAGGAAGTGGTTGCAGGCTTCGGCGTGGGTATTCGGCCGATGGTGCGCGCAATCCTTCTGGAGTCCGAACACCCTCTCCACCAAGAAGAGATCCTGCGCCGACTGACGGCGCGCTTTCAGCCGACCCAATCGGAAGTGTCCATTCGAAACGAAGTCAGCTCAAGCGCGTTGCCGTTTCAGCGGTCGACCTACGGATTGCGCAAACACATCGGCTTGACCGAGGAGGACTTGCTTGAAGTCATAAGCGCCGCCGAATCCGTTGCATCCGGCTCCCCGGATCGGCAATGGACCACGGATCAGATCGCCAACGAGCTCCGGGAAAAGGAGCACCTTACAGGCTTCGGCATCAACGCCAGACGCATCAACCTGATACTCAAAGCCGGGCCCACCGTGCTGCACGACCATGGACGGGGTGTCTGGTCGCTTGACGGTAAGGTGCCGCGCCGGCAGATCCACGACATCGTCGTCGAGGCGCTGCAATGCAGCGGCCGGCCGATGACTAACGAAGAGCTACGCCAGGAGGTCGAGAAATCGCGCGGGACGGGCGAGACCTTTCAGATCCAGCCCCGTGACAACCTGATCCAGGTTGCGCGTGCCACTTGGGGTCTGATCGAGCGCGACCTTCCCATTCCCGAGGCCGACGCGAAGGAATGGTTGCAGGCGTTGGTTGCCGCCGTCGCCGAGGCTGGCCGTGGCGTGCACGTCGACGAGGTCGCAGAGGTGCTCGCAGCCCGTGGACGCGACGTCGCCGAACTGGGCGATGTCGCACTCCTGTCGGCACTGGCGCGTCGATTCGGCGGCCTTACCATTACGCCGAGCCGGTACTTCATCCTGCCGGAATGGTCGGACGAACGGCGGATCACGCCGCGTCAGGCGATCGAAGTCGCAATTGAGGACCATCCCGACAAGACGAGTGCTCAATTGGCCCAGATTGTGTCTGCGTCGTGCGGGATGACCGTGAACAAGAACCTCGTGCTGAATGTCTTGGGTGATCTCGGCTATGGATTCGATAGTGAAGCTAGACGCTGGGTGCGGGTCGATGACGATACGTGACGCTCCATGAGCTTGGTCCGCGTGTCGCGGAGCATCCTCGACTTCAGTCGCTGCCACTCATGCATGTTGTCGCCGCTACAAGGGTGCCGGCGGACAACCACCTCGAATCCGCATGGCCAGCCTCGTCCTTCCCGACTGCGAACACGCCACTGCAATCGGCGGGCATCGGTACGACCAAGGTATCCACCGTGGCGAGTCCGGGCACCGAAAGGCAAATTGGATCGGGCAATGTCGACCGCCGCCGCCCCGTTGGAAGTTTCGCCACAAGTACCCCCTCCGCGCCACAACCCAGCACCATGTAGCCGTTGACTTCGGCGATAGTCCTTGCCGACAGCAGCGCATCCGACAAGGGCGATGTGGCGTCTTCGCTTACTTGGCCGGCCGCAGACCAGCAAGCCTTCTCTTTGAAACGGTCCATCGACAGAAGCCACGCGTGCTGGCTAAGGCGTCCATGGTTGACGCCGCGCGACAGCAGAGTCAGACCGCTGTCGCCGAGAAACGATTGGGTGATCCGCTCGTAGGTCGTGTGCGACGGTAGTCGCACGCAGCGCTCCAGCAAGAACTCCCCCGCCTCGAATCGGTAGATGACGATCCACTTCGGAGTGACGATGTCGTCCACCGCAATCAGCTGATCCTCCAGGCGATGCAGGCCATCAATGGCCTTGCCTCGAAGCTCGATCTGCTTCGGCAGCGGAATCGCCGTCCACCCCGGATCGGTGGCCCGGGACCGGCTCCACAATGCCTCGCTGGCCTTGCTCCGGCCGCCGACAAGGAGTGTGTCGCCCCACGCCAGCGCTGCATGGCCGACGCAGCCGCGCGGGAGCGTCGCGAACGGAAGGTTGCGCCGCAGCCACGGCTCTTGAGGCAATACATCGAACAGTCCCGCACGTCTCCTGCTGGAATCCAACACGGCGACGCGATCGGCACTCCTGGACAGGAAATAGTGTGCATCGGCGTTGCCAGGTGCCAGTACCAGCGGCCTCACTTCTCCCTGCTCTACGGTGCATAGATGGGTCTGGCCTTCGAAGGGGAGAATGGCGTGTTGGGGCATCCGATTTCCTTAGGCTGGCGTCACTGAAGCAATGGCGCTTGACGGCGACCGCACGATCCATTGCGCTCATGGGGGTGGCGATCCATGGGGTTAACTTGCGTGGCGAGCGGCAGAGCGTCGCGCTGAACTCGGATCATTGCGCAGTTCCTTGGTGAGTCAGAACTCTATGCCAGACGGGCGACAAAACGTGTCGCGCTCCGGCGCGCGCCCTACCTGATCCGTCATTGCCGAAATGCAGAGTGCATGTCGCGTCGGGGAGATGTTTCCCGACTGATTTCGAGGAGACCGTGCGATGAGCAGTCCTGCGTCGAACGCCCTTCCGATCCGTCCACGATCGAACAGTCGGGGGAAAATGCTGCCGCCCTGGAATCGAGACCCCCGACGCTTTCCCGACGAATTGCTCGTGATTGACCCGTGGGTCGCAAAGACCCTAGCCAGCGGCTTCTGCTAGTTCCCATCGGAGTCCGCGGCGGCTGAGCTCCTCCGCAATGGCCTGTGGGACGTACTCGACGAAAAGAGGTTGGCGGCCTTCCCTGACGTGCGAGAAGTTCACCAAGCTGCCTTGGCCCAGCGAAGTGACATTTCACAGGGGTGGTTCAACCCGTTTCGGCCTTGCAGGTCCACGTCCTGGTGATGTGGTTCGGGACCTTTGAGAGAGTTTTGCCATGCGAAGGCAAATTGGTGCATGGGATCCTGGACGACTATCGCGCGGACTCGGGTCAATCCGCAGCGGATTTGCCCGAAGTTGACGGCGTCCTGACGTTCCTCCGCTGTTATCTCCGATCCCCATATCGCCGCCAGTTACCTGCGGGGCATTCGACAGCAGTTGATCTTTCCATCACGAGATCTGGTTCGCGTGCGCATCGAAGCGCTTCGCCAGCTCGGCCAGCGGCGCCTCGCGTTGAGCGCGGCCAATGCCACTGTGGCATTGAACTCCGGTTATTGATGTCGGTGGGCGCGCCTCGTCATCGTCTGCTCCTCTCGGATGGGGAATATGATCGCCCTGCAAAGCAGAAAATCCACCTATCGGGCTGTCAAGATCTCCCGGGGCACTTCTGACCGGGGTGCCGCTTGCAGCCCGATGGTTCCGGGATGGGAGGGCCAATGGCGCGACGTGACGATATTCAGGCGCGGGTAGAAGCCGTGAAGCGGCTGTTCGCCGCGGATCAGGGCAGGAAGTTCAGTCTGAAGCAAGTGAAGTTTAGTCTGGAGGCGAGCCGCGAATTCCACCTGTTCGTCGCAAGCCCCAACGAGAAGAGGCGGAAGAGTGGGGGAGAAGCAAAGCTTGACCGCAACGCAGTCGTGGAAGACAGCGGCAGCCCCAAGCGGATGGGCAGGCTGCTCAAGCGGAAGTCGGACGAGGAACTGAAAAGCCTGGCCGAGTTTCGGAAACTGACGAGGTGCCTGGAAGAACTGGAAGGCACCCGCTATCTCATCAGGTCGAAGCGGACCGGCAAAGATTCGACCGAGGTGGTCTGGGAGTCGAGCGAGCAGCTTGCCCGTGAATCCCTGGAGAAGGACATCGCGACGTTCTCCGGCTGGACGGCACTGCGGGCCGTTCGCGATGTGCTGCGCTGGACGATGCCAACGAAAGTGCAGGAGGAAGTGCAGGAGTACCTGGAAATCGCCGATGCTAAGTACGGCCACGTGCATCCCGAGAGCTATACGGGGCGATGGTTGGATTCGCTTCGGCTGCGTCCCGCCACTTACCACTACTTCATGGCGCAGCAGGTCGATGAGCGGATCAAGGAAGCGATCGAGGACGCCATCATGCTCGGGAAGATGGTTCGGCTGCATCTGGATCCCGACGACGAGGACAATCCGTTCGGCGATGTTGCGGAGACCGTATCGATATCGCACTACGCGCTGACGTTGCCCGATACGCCGGAAATCCTTGTCTGTCCGCACTACACGGGGCAGGACGCGGCCGGCGATCTCTCGGGGATCGTCGAATGCCTGCGGATTCCACTCTCGAAGATCAAGTACGCGGAACTCTTGGGTGATAAGTCTAAGTTCCCCCACACCTATCGGAAGCACGTGGAAAAAGAACTCGGGAGGGCCCCCGGGCTGGATTGGCAAGTTGCGG
>JBBRJB010000195.1:0-5868 GCA_038220085.1 Burkholderiales bacterium | reverse complement strand
CAGGGTCTTGCCTTCGAACGGGGTCGTGTCCTTGACCGGCCGCGTGTCGATCA
Organism: Burkholderiales bacterium; assembly: GCA_038220085.1. Classification (GTDB taxonomy): domain Bacteria; phylum Pseudomonadota; class Gammaproteobacteria; order Burkholderiales; family Burkholderiaceae_E; genus Lautropia. The sequence goes on along the minus strand of JBBRJB010000195.1, from coordinate 5,815 downwards.
GCGAGCCGGGCAGGAAGGCGCGGATACCGTTGGTCATGACGGTCAGGCCGCCTTTGACCTTGCCGGTCACGGTGCCCGAAACCAGGTCACCCGCTTCCAGCGATTGCTCGAGTTGTACCCAGGCGGCTAGCCGCTTGGCACGATCGCGCGACAGGCGGGTCTCCCCGAATCCGTCTTCAAGCGAATCGATCGCCACCGACACGAAGTCGCCGACTGCGACCTCGAGTTCACCGCGATCGTTGTAGAACTCTTCTACCGGTACGTAACTCTCGGACTTCAGTCCCGCATTGACGACGACATAGTTGTGGTCCACCCGGACGACTTCCGCGGTGATCACCTCGCCCTGACGCATCTCCTGCCGGGTGAGCGATTCCTCAAACAACGCTGCGAAACTTTCCTCCATGACCGGAGCTTCCGAAACTGCTGTGCTCATTGATTTCCAATAAGGTTCACGCCAGGCGATATTCCTCGGAATATTCGCTCCAGCGGTGTTGATAAAAGGCCTGTCAAGATTGCCGGAACTGCGCCGACTACCTGCCCAGTTTACCGACCATCGCGCGCCACTCCCCCAGTACCTGATCGATCGTCTGTTCGATCGACAGATGCGTGGAGTCTATGACCACCGCGTCCTTCGCGGCCCTGAGCGGCGATACGGCGCGATTGGCGTCGCGCTCGTCCCGTTCACGCAGGACCTGCAAAAGGCCTGACATGGTACTGGAAAAACCCTTCTCGATCAACTGTTTATGTCTTCGCTCGGCGCGGGATTGGACATCGGCCGTCAGGAAGATCTTCAGATCGGCCTGCGGAAAGATGGCAGTCCCCATGTCGCGCCCGTCGGCGACCAGGCCCGGGGGTACCCGGGATTGCCGCTGCAACTGCACCAGGGCACTGCGCACAGCGGGGAGCACGGCGAGACGAGAGGCCGCGGCGCCCACGCTCTCCTGGCGGATCGGATCGGTGACGTCCCTGCCCTCAAGCCGGATCCGGCCGCCCTCGAACCCCGGCTTCAGCGCGCTGGCGATGCCGGCCAGCGTTGCCTCGTCGTCAAGGCTCACGCCGCGCTCCTGGGCCTGAAGCGATACCAGGCGGTAGAGCGAGCCGCTGTCGAGGTAGTTGAAACCGAGCCGCCGGGCGATTCCGGCGGCAATCGTGCCCTTGCCCGACGCGGTGGGGCCGTCGATCGTGATGACCGGGACCGCTTGCGGCCCGGTCATTCCGAGGCGGCCCGGACGGGCGTCGATCGCACTTGCACCGGCATGCCGACGGAGCGGGCCAGGGCCGCGAAGCCCGGAAAAGAGGTGTCGACGTTGGCGGTGTCGAGAATCCGGATCGGCGCGCCCGCGCGCAGGGCGGCGACGGCGAACGACATGGCGATGCGGTGATCTCCATGGGAATCGACCGTGCCGCCGGCGAACGGCGTCGCCTGCCCGCCGCGACCCTCGATCCGCATCCCGTCCGCGGTCACCTCTACCGGCAGGCCGAGGGCCGCCAGGCCCTCGGCCATGGCGGCAATCCGGTCCGACTCCTTGACCCGCAGTTCCTCGGCGCCGCGCAGCACCGTGACGCCATCGGCACACGCGGCCGCGATGAAGAGGACCGGGAACTCGTCGATCGCCAGTGGCACCCACTCCGGCGGGATCTCGATTCCTTTCAGGCCGGCGCTGCGCACCCGAAGATCCGCGACCGGTTCGCCGCCGATGGTCCGCTGCCCGGATTCGGTGATGTCCGCGCCCATGGCGCGAAGGATCTGAAGCACGCCGGTGCGGGTCGGATTCATCCCGACATGGTGCAGTTGCAGGTCCGCGCCCGGACAGATGCTGGCGGCGACCAGAAAAAAGGCGGCGGAGGAGATGTCCCCCGGCACATCGATGCCGCAGGCGGCGAGCGCCTGGCCGCCGGCGATGGCAATATCCGCGCCGTCGCGGCCCACCGCCACGCCGAATGCGGCCAACATCCGCTCGGTGTGGTCACGGGTCGGTGCCGGCTCGGTCACCCGGGTGGTGCCCTGCGCATACAGGCCTGCGAGAATCAGCGCCGACTTCACCTGAGCGCTCGCCACTTGAAGCCGCACGTGCGCCGCCTTCAGGCCCGCCACCGGGCGGACCAGCAGGGGCGGGCGCCCGTCATTGCTGTCGATGCGCGCCCCCATCTGCGCCAGCGGATCGATGACCCTGCGCATCGGGCGCCGGCTCAGGCTGGCGTCGCCGACCAGGCGCGACTCGAAGCGCTGGCCCGCCAGCAGCCCGCTCAACAGGCGCATCGAGGTGCCGGAATTCCCGCATTCCAGCGCGCGGGCAGGTGCCTTCAGGCCGTGCAGGCCGGCGCCGGCTATGCTGACGTTGCCGTCGACAGGGCCTTCGATGGCGACGCCCAGGTCGCGAAAGACGTTCATGGTTGCCAGCGCATCGGCGCCTTCAAGGAAACCCGACACCCGGGTGGTTCCCTCGGCCAGCGAACCCAGCATGATTGCCCGATGCGAGATCGATTTGTCGCCCGGCACCCGAGCACTGCCGCGGACCTGGCCGCCCGGCAACGCCTCCAGCGTCTGAAACATGAAAAACTTCCTCCCCCGCCCGCGCGGTAGCTGCCAGACTGACGTCAATACCCTTCAACCGTCATCGGCGACAATCCCTGATGTTCAACTGGTTTCAGCGTTCGAGCAAATCATCGCCGCATCGACCCAAGTCGATCCGGACTGGGCGACCCACGATGAACGCTCATGTGCTATCCAGCGATCCGAAGGCGCTGGCCGCGCTGCCGGCCGCCGCGCGGCAGTTGAGCCCTGACGCGCAACGGATCCTGTCGAACCTTCCGGGCAGCGTGCGGCCCGGCCGCTGCTGCGCCCAGTTTCCGCAGGCTGTGGAAAAGCTGCTGGGCAGTTGGCGCGACCCTGGGGCTTTCCGTGCGGCGGTCGATTCGATGCTCATCGATCGCCGCGGCGGCCGCAAGGGATTCCCCTTCGAGATCGTCACGGAACTGAGCGCCCTGCGCGAATACTACGACGTCTACGTCGACCCGGTCAGGCGAACCGCCTGGGACACCATCGACCGTCGCTGACCGCTCCCGCCTGACCGGCAGCGCCCTGACGGACGCTCGCTCCTGCCGCCGCGGCCGGCCGCAGCCGATCGGCCGGCTTGCCAGCGCATGCTATCTTCTCAGCCCTTCACGTACAGACCAGGAGAGGCGAGATGGCTTTTGAGACCGGCACCACGGGACTGGGGATCGACGATGTCAAGATCGGCACCGGCGAAACCGCGCGCGAGGGCCATCAGGTCACCGTTCACTACACCGGCTGGCTGTGGCAGGCAGAATCCGGCGCGCCCGAGGGTGGTCGCGCCGGCGCCAAGTTCGACTCGAGCAAGGATCGGGGGCAGCCATTCGAATTCGCGCTCGGCGCCGGCCAGGTCATCGCCGGCTGGGACCAGGGCGTTGCCGGCATGAAGGTCGGCGGCACCCGGCGCTTGCTGATTCCGGCGAGCCTCGGCTATGGCGCGCGCGGTGCCGGTGGCGTGATTCCGCCCAACGCCACCCTGATCTTCGAAGTCGACCTCCTGTCGGTCTGATCCCGCGGCCTCCGGTCGCCGCACCCTGACCTCCGACTGCCGTTCGATGAGCGATACAGAAACCGTTTCCAGCAACTTCATCCGTCAAGCGATCGACAGCGACCTGCAGTCCGGCGCGCTGGCCGGCCGGCGCTGGTCCGGCGCGCCCGGCATCGCCGCCGCGCAGCGCCTGGGTCCACCGGACCCGGCCGCCATCCGCACCCGCTTTCCGCCCGAGCCGAACGGCTACCTCCACATCGGTCACGCCAAGTCCATCTGCCTGAACTTCGGCATCGCGCAAAGTTACAGCGGGCGTTGCCACATGCGTTTCGACGACACCAATCCTGCGAAGGAAGAGCAGGAATACGTCGACTCCATCCTCGACTCGATCCATTGGCTGGGTTTCAGCTGGGACCATCCGGATGGCCAGTCGGATCTTTATTTCGCCAGCGACTACTTCGAACGCCTCTACGATTTCGCCTGCTTCCTGATCGGCGCCGGCCATGCCTATGTCGACGAGCAGAGCGCCGACGGGATACGGGAAGGCCGCGGCACCCTGACCGATCCGGGGCGTGACTCTCCCTTCAGGGACCGGGCGGTCCAGGAAAGCCTGGAGCGCTTCCGGGAGATGCGCGAGGGCAATCACCCGGAAGGGACGATGGTGCTGCGCGCACGCATCGATATGCGCTCACCCAACATGAACCTGCGGGATCCGGTGCTGTACCGGATCCGTTTCGTGCACCATCACCGCACAGGGGACCGGTGGTCGGTCTACCCGATGTACGACTACGCGCATCCGCTGTCGGATGCGCTTGAGTGCATCACGCATTCCCTGTGCACGCTGGAGTTCGAGGACCATCGCCCGCTCTACGACTGGCTGATCGCCCGGGTGGCCGAAGGCGGCTACTTCGACGCGCCGCTGCCGCGCCAGATCGAGTTCGCGCGGCTCAACCTCAACTACACCGTCACCAGCAAGCGGCGGCTGCAGCAGCTGGTGGCCGAGGGCCATGTCGACGGCTGGGACGACCCGCGGATGACGACGCTGGTCGGCCTGCGCCGGCGCGGCTACACGCCGGAGTCGATCCGCCTCTTCTGCGATCGGATCGGCGTCGCCAAGGCGGCCCAGTGGATCGACTTGGGCGTGCTGGAGCAGGCAGTGCGCGACGATCTCGAAGCACGAGCCGGCCGGGTCAGCGTGGCGGTCGATCCACTCAGGCTGATCATCACCAGCCTGGACGCCGGGGCGAGCGAACCCTGCGAGGCACCGGTCCACCCGCATCATCCTGAACGCGGCATGCGCCGGTTCCATCTCGGGCGCGACCTGTGGATCGAGCGCGAGGACTTTTCAGAAGATCCCCCGAAGGGCTTCTTCCGGCTCGCGCCGGACCGGATGGTCCGGCTGCGCTACGGCTATGTCGTCAAGTGCACGGGCTTCGATCGCGACGCCAACGGCAGGGTCTCGACCGTGTACTGCGAGCACCTGCCCGACACCCGCTCAGGCACGCCCGGCGCGGACTCGGTCAAGGTCAAGGGGAACATCCACTGGGTGAATGCCGGCGAGGCGGTGGCAGTGGAACTGCGGATCTACGACCGGCTCTTCACCGATCCCCAGCCGGATGCCGGCGGCCGCGACTTCATTGCGGCGTTGAATCCGCAGTCGAAGCGGACCTGCACCGGCTACGCCGAGCCGTCGATTCTCGATGCCCAGCCCGAGCAGCACTTGCAGTTCGAGCGACAAGGCTACTACGTTGCCGACCGCCACGACCACCACGCGGGGCGGCCCGTGTTCAACCGGGTCGCCACACTCAAGGACTCCTCCGGCAAGCGGGGCTAGGGGCTAGGGGCTAGGGGCTAGGGGCTAGGGGTCTGTCGGATCCTGGACAGGGCCGCGTGCCTGGTTGCCGCCCTCCCAGGCATATTCCATCAGGGTCTCCAGCGGCACCACCCGCAGCGCCCGCTCATGCGTGGCCTCGAGCACGACCGGCGCCGCGGCGCCCATCTCCAATGCTTCCTGCCAGCGCGTAGCGCACACGCACCAGCGGTCGCCCGCCTTCAGGCCGGCAAAGCGGTACTCGGGCATTGGCGAACTGAGGTCGTTGCCCAGGTCCCTCGAAAACTGAAGGAACTCCTCCGTGACCCGCACGCAGATCGTGTGGTTGCCACGGTCGGTGCTGTCGGTGTTGCAGCAGCCGTCGCGGAAATAACCGGTCACCGGATCGTAGGAGCAGGCCAGCAACTGGCCGCCGAGCACATTCTTGGCTTGCATGGGAGAG
>JBBRJB010000194.1:0-5877 GCA_038220085.1 Burkholderiales bacterium | reverse complement strand
GCAGGCCGGCACGCCCGAGGACATCTACCAGCGGCCGCAGACCGAGTTCGTGGCCCGCTTCATCGGCGGCACCAATGTGTTCCGCGGCCGCGCCGACGGCGAGGGCAGCGTGGCCTGCGCCAACGGACTGGTGCTGCGCTGCGGCGCCGGCAGCTTCGCCGGTCAGGGCGACACGGCTGTCTCGGTGCGGCACCATGACGTGCGACTGGTCGCGCAATCGCCCGCCAACGGCCAGAGCAACTGGATTGCCGGCACCGTCGCGCGCCAGGTCTACCTCGGCTCACACCGCGACTACCTGATTGACCTGCCCGACGGCGCCACCGTGCGCACCGTGGCGCCGGTCGACGTGTCGATGCCGACCGGCGCGGCGGTCTGGCTGCATTTCCCGCCCGAGCACTGCCGCGCGCTGGCCCATTAGCCGCCCGGCACGCAACCTATATCAACAGCGATTCGAGGAGAGAAAACAATGGCATCGAGCACCGAGCAACCCGCCGAGTACCTGACCCGGTATGTCGCCGACTTCATCTGCAACGCCAGGCCGGGCGACCTGCCGGCCGACGTCGTGGCCCTGGGCAAGAAGTCGATCCTGGACGGCCTGGGCCTGGCCTTGTCCGGCGGCGCGACCGAGTGCGGCGTGATGGCGCGCCGGCACTTCGCCGACCTGAACCTGGGTGCCGGGCCGGCGACCGTGATCGGTACGCACCTGAAACTGGCGCCCCGCTTCGCCGCCTTCCACAACGGCGTCGGCATCCACGCCGACGACTACGACGACACCCAGCTGGCGGTGGCGGCGGACCGGGTCTACGGCCTGCTCACCCATCCGACGGCGCCGGCCCTGCCCGCGGCGCTGGCGATGGGCGAAGCCACCGGGGCCAGCGGCCTGGCGACCATGCTGGCCTACCACCTGGGCGTCGAGGTCGAGTGCAAGATCGCCGAGGCGATCAACCCGCGCCATTACCAGACCGGCTTCCATGCGACGGCGACCTGCGGCACGTTCGCGGCAGCGGCGGCCAGCGCGAAGCTGCTCGGCCTGGACGCCGAAGCGACCGCGCGCGCCCTGTCGATCGCCGGCAGCCAGTCGGCCGGCCTGCGCGAGAACTTCGGCACCATGACCAAGCCGTTCCATGCGGGACGCGCCTCGGAAAGCGGCGTCGCGGCAGCGCAGTTCGCGTCGTACGGCTGGACTGCCACCGACCGCATCCTGGAAGCGCCGCGCGGCTTCTTCAGCGCCGCCGGCGGCGGCTACGACCCGGATGCCATCGCCGGCAAGCTCGGCGCACCGTGGACGTTTGCCAGCCCCGGCGTCTCGATCAAGCCGCATCCCTCGGGCTCGCTCACCCATCCCGGCATGACCGAGATGCGGCGCCTGATCAAGGCCCACGACATCCGGGCCAAGGATGTGGTGCGGGTGCGCGTGGGCACCAACCACAACATGCCGAACGCGCTGATCCATCACCGGCCGGTCAACGAGTTCCAGGCCAAGTTCTCGATGGAGTTCTGCATGGCGATCCTGCTGCTCGATGGCCGGGCCGGGCTGGGCGAGTTCACCGACGCCGTCGTGCACCGCAGTGACGTGAAGGCGATGATCGAGAAGGTCGACTTCGTGGTCGACCCGGTGGCGGAAGCGGCGGGCTATCACAAGATGACGACCCTCATCGACATCCAGCTGGCGGACGGCCGCACCGTGTCGGGCCGCTCCGATTTCGGCAAGGGCAGCCCGGCCGACCCGATGACGTACGAGGAGGTGGCGACCAAGTTCCGGGAGAACGCCGAGTATGCGAAGTTCCCGTCGCGAAAGGCCGAATCGGTGGTCGAGATGGTGCGCGAACTGGAGACGCTGCCCAACCTGGATCGCCTGATGGGGGCGCTCGCGCGATGACAAGAGTTACCGTCGTCCCCGCGCAGGCGGGGACCCAGGGCATTGAAGGGGAAGCTCTAGGTCCCCGCCTGCGCGGGGATGACGCGTCGCGTCACCCTTGCGGGAATGACGAACTTCGGCCCGTCATTGGACTGATGCTGGGCGACATGACCGGCATCGGTCCGGAGATCAGCGCCCGCCTGCTGGCCGCGAAGACGCTGCGGCCGGTGGCCCGGATCGCCGTGATCGGCGACGAACGCGTGCTCAAGCTCGGTTGCGCCGACGCGGCGGTCGAGCCTGCGTGGCGCCGTTACCCGTCGGTCGACGCGATCGACTGGAGCCGCGACGAGATTGCGCTGGTCGATCTGGGCAACATCGATCCGCAGACGATCCCGCGCGGGGAAATCTCGCCCGAGTCCGGCCGCCTCAGCGGCGCAACGCTCGGGCACATGATCGAGCTGGCGCTGGACGGCCAGCTCGACGCGATCTGCTTTGCGCCGCTGAACAAGGCGGCCCTGCACCGCGGCGGCTGGAAGTTCCACGACGAGCACCAGATGTTCGCCGCGCTCACCCGGCACGAAGGCTTCTTTGGCGAGATGAACGTGATCAAGGAGTTCGCGACCTTTCGCGTCACCTCGCACATTTCCCTGCGGCAGGCGATCGACCTGGTCACGCCGGAGCGCATCGCGTCCGCCGTCCGGCTGGCGCAGGCCACGCTGCAAGCCAACGGCATCGCCAGTCCCCGGATCGCGGTCGCGGCGCTCAACCCGCACTGCGGGGAGGGCGGCCTGTTCGGTGACGAGGAGATCCGCATCATCCGTCCGACCGTGGACATGCTTCGCGCCGAAGGCATCGGCTGCATCGGCCCGGTATCGTCCGACGTCATCTTCCTGCGGGCACTCAAGGGCGAGTTCGACGGCGTCGTGATGATGTACCACGACCAGGGCCAGATCGCGACCAAGCTGCTGGGGTTCAACAAGGGTGTCACGGTGACCGCGGGGCTGAAAATCGTCTTCACCACGCCCGCGCATGGCACGGCGTTCGACATCGTCGGCCAGGGCCGGGCCGACACCGGTGCGCTGGAACAGGCGCTGCGCATTGCCGCGCGCATGGCAACGGCCCGCAACGAAAGCGGGAAGATTCATTGATGAAAGATCCGCACCTCGTCCTGGGCGTTCTGAACGGCGACGACATCGGCCATGAAGTCGTGCCCGCGGCCGTGGCGATTGCTTCGGCGGCCGCTGACCGGCACGACCTGCGCATCGATTGGCGCCCCATGCCAATTGGCCGCACCGCGCTGGACACCCACGGTTCGACCTTGCCCGAGGGCACGCTGGAAACGCTGGCGAAGATGAACGGTTTCGTGCTGGGACCGATCGGCCACCGCGAGTACCCCAAGGGGCCGGGCGCGATCAATCCGCATCCGATCATGCGCAAGCACTTCAACCTGTTCGCCAACGTCCGGCCGACGCGCTCGTATCCGGACATCGGCTGTCTGTACGAGAACATCGACCTGGTCATCGTGCGGGAGAACAACGAGGGCTTCCAGCCGGACCGCAACGTGGTCGCCGGCTCCGGCGAGTTCCGTCCCAGCGAGGACATGACGATCTCCGTGCGGGTGATCACCCGGCGCGGCAGCGAGCGCGTGGCTCGGGTCGCGCTGGAACTGGCGCGCAGCCGGCCGCGCAAGCTGCTCACCCTGGTGCACAAGAACACCGTGTTCAAGCTCGGCTGCGGCATGTTCGTCGAGGAGTGCTACAAGGCCGCGCAGGATTTCCCCGACGTCACCGTCAACGAAGTGATCGTCGACACCATGGCGATGCGGCTGGTGCGCGATCCGTGGAGCTTCGATGTCGTGGTGACGACCAACATGTTCGGCGACATCCTCACCGACGAGGCCGCCGGCCTGGTCGGCGGGCTCGGCATGGCGCCGGGGCTGTGCATCGGCGACGGCGATTTCGCGATGGCGCAGGCGACGCACGGCTCGGCGCCCGACATCGCCGGCACCGGCAAGGCCAATCCCTATGCCATGGTCGACTCGACGCGCATGTTGCTCGACTGGCTGGGCCGGCGCCGCGACATCCCGCAGGCGGTGCAGGCGGCCGAGGCGATGGAACGCGCGATGACCGCGACGCTGGGCAACGCCACGGCGCGTACGGGTGACATTCGCGGCAAGGGCGACACCGCCAGCATGACCGCCGCTGTGATTGCCGCGATCGGCCGGAAGCAGGGCTGACGATGAACGCCATTTGGCGCGAGTGACGCAATAGCGTCATCCCCGAGGGGCCCGGGCGTCATCCCAGCACCCAAGGTCATCCCCGCCGCTCGCCCCCCGCCTACGCGAGGGCAGGCTGCGCGGGGATGACCTCTGGGCCCCCCCGCTCCGATGACCTCAGCGCTTTTCTTCGGCCAGCGCCAGCAGCCGCTGGCGACCGGCCTTGATGTGGTCCTCGGCCTGGGTCTTGGCCCTGGCGTGCGCGCCTTTCGAGATGGCTTCGTAGATGCGGCGGTGCTCCGCGTTCGAACGCCGCATATTGCCCGGCGCGTTGAAGTTCTGCCGCCGGTACAGGTGCAGTTCCTTGACGTAGTCGTCGTAGAGGCGATGCGCGCGCCGGCTGTTCGACAGCACCAGGATCAGTTCGTGAAACTCGAGGTTGAGCGTGTAATACAGACCGCTGTCGTTGGCCTGGCAGGCGTCGTCCATCTGGTGCAGCAGGGACTCGAAGCGGCGCCGGTGCTCGTCGGTGACGTGTTCGACCGCGGCCTGCGCCGCGAATCCGAAGACCAAAGCCCGCAGGTCGTAGATCTCCAGCATTTCCTTCATCGATACCTGGCGCACGAACACGCCGCGGTTGGGCACGGGCGTGACCAGTCCGGTGCCGGCGAGAATCCGGATCGCCTCGCGGATCGGTCCGCGGCTGGTGCCCATGCGAACCGCCAGCGCAGCCTCGTTGAGGCGATCGCCGGCCTTGAATTCGCCCCCGTAGATCAACTGCTGGAGCTGGTCCGCGATCAGCCGCGGCAGGCCTTGTGCTGGAGGGTCGGGAAGGGGAAGCGTCATGCCGATGCGGTGGGGGCCGGCGAGCGGGGGTGCCCGATTATAGAAGTCGGACCCGCTTGATCTGCCGTCGATTGCCGACGACGGTGCAGCGGTTCGACCGTGGGTCCGGCACTGGCGGCCGCTGGTCGTCAGTGCTTGCCCGAGGACGCCGCGATGCCCGACATGATCTTGTCGGTGTAGGCAATCGCGACCGCCGACAGCAGGAAGGTGATGTGGATCGCGGTCTGCGCGATCAGCACCCGGTCCGAGTAGTTGTCGGCGTTGATGAAGGTCTTGAGCAGGTGGATCGACGAGATCCCGATGATGGCCGTGGCCAGCTTGACCTTGAGCACCGAGGCATTCACGTGACTGAGCCACTCCGGCTGGTCCGGGTGGGTTTGCAGGTTCATGCGGCTGACGAAGGTTTCGTAGCCGCCGACGATCACCATGATCAGCAGGTTGGAGATCATCACCACGTCGATCAGCGCCAGCACCACCAGCATGATCACCGTCTCGTTCAGCGTGGTGATCGGGGCATTCGTCTTGTAGCCGATGCTGGTGACCAGCGCCTCCAGCGCCGTCTTGCTGCCAAAGACCGCCTCCAGCAGGTGCACCAGCTCGACCCAGAAATGAAAGACGTAAACCGCCTGCGCCGCGATCAATCCCAGGTACAGCGGCAGCTGCAGCCAGCGGCTGGCGAAGATCAGGTTGGGCAGCGGGCGCAGCGGCATCACTTTTTTGATGAGCGGGTCGGGTTGATTCATTGGAGCGTCGGTTGGATGCAGGTCGAGGGAGCGGGCATTGTAGGGTTTGGCACGCCCCGCGATAGGCACTCCGGGCAGTGGCCTTGCCGGCGTGCAGGCTCAGGGCCGGCGCCGTTCCGGCACCAGGTCGTCCGGCAGCGGCGCCAGGGACGCCAGGCCCTGGTGCAGCGCGGCCTGCGCCAGCATCAGGGCCGAGACCGGGGCCGTGAGGAAGA
>JBBRJB010000193.1:0-5886 GCA_038220085.1 Burkholderiales bacterium | reverse complement strand
TGCCCCAGCAGAGACTGGTGCCGGGCGGGGTCGCGCTGATCCCGATCGGTCCCGCGGCAAGACCACCGACCGTGCGATTCGGCGACGCACCGGCGATGGTCGTCGGCTCTGCCAAAGAGTGGACTGCCGTCGTCGGCATCCCGCTGGGTGCCAAGCCGGGTACAGCGACATTGTCGGTAAGCCGCGGCGGCGGCGAGACACGCCTTCCGTTCACGGTTGACGACGTCAAGTATGCCGAGCAACGGCTCAAGGTCGCGCCCGGCAAAGTGGACCTGTCACCGGAAGACCTGGAACGCTACCAGAAGGAACGCAAACACCTTGCCACCGTGGTGAACCAGTTCAGCGAAACCCTGCCGGCGACCTTGCGGCTGCTGCAACCGGTGCCCGGACCGCGGTCGAGTTCCTTCGGCCTGCGCCGGGTATTCAATGGGCAGGGACGAAATCCGCACAGCGGCATGGACATCGCCGCACCGAAGGGCACGCCGGTGGTTGCCGCCGCCGCCGGAACGGTGATCGATACCGGCGACTACTTCTTCAACGGCAACACGGTCTGGATCGATCACGGCGCGGGGCTGCTGACCATGTACTGCCACCTCGACACGATGGACGTCCAACCCGGGCAGGCGGTAGGCGCGGGAGAGCGGATCGCCACGGTTGGCGCAACCGGTCGGGTGACCGGTCCGCACCTGCACTGGTCGGTCAGTCTGAACCGCGCGATGGTCGATCCGGCATTGTTCCTTCGCTGAGACGGCCGCCGGCGTCCGCTCGGGTCTCGGCATCCGAGCCCCTGCACCGCTGATGCATCACTTTCGCCGTGGCGGTCCAGCCGAGTGCCGAACGGCCAGTTCAAGCGGCAGTTCAACGCAGCGAGGCCCCGCATCGCCGGCGAGGCGTCCGGTGATATGGCGCGCGGCCTCCACCCCGATGTCCGATATCGGGAATCGCACGGTCGTCAAGGCGGGCGTGATCACCGTAGCGAACTCCATGTCGTCGAAACCGGTGACCGACAGGGCTTTCGGCACATCGAGGCCCAGGCGCTGCGCCTCCTGGATCGCGCCGATCGCCAGGACATCGTTTCCGCACACGACCGCAGTGAGGCTATGGATGCGCAGCAGATCGGCCAGGCCCTTGCGCCCGCCCTCGAGCGAGTACGGCGCCTGCACCACCCGGTCCGGGGGCAGCGACAGGCCGGCTGCCTCCAATGCGTCTCTGACCCCGAGCATGCGTGCGCGAGCACGATCGTTGCCTGCCAGCACGCCGGACACCATGCCGATGCGCCTATGACCGATTTGCAGGAGATAGCGGGCAATTATGCGGCCCGCCTCGCGGTTGTCGAATCCCACGCTGGCCTGCCGACGAGTGCGGTCGAGCGCCCAGGTCAGGACATAGGGCAGCCCGAGGCTGAGCAGGAGCTTGCGGGTTTCAAGCGAGTGCTGCTGCCCCACGAGAACGAGCGCGTCCACGCCTCGGGTTGCGAAGGCGCGCACGATACGCGCCTCCGCATCCAGGTCGAAATCATGGCAGGCAAGCAGCAGCGTATAGCCGGCAGGCTCGAGGCACTTCTGCAGGCTGTGCGTGCTCACCGCATAGATCGCGTTGTTGAGCGTCGGAATCACCGCTCCGACGGTGTGCGTGCGTCGCGTCGTGAGGGCGCGCGCGACGCCGTCCGAAACATAGTCAAGCTGCGTGATTGCCTTCTGGATCCGCTCACGCGTAGCCGGCCGGACCATATCCGGGCGACTCAGCGCCCGTGATACGGTAGCCGTCGAGACTCCTGCGTGCAGCGCCACGTCCCGCACCGTGGCGTTGCCGCCATCAATCGTGCGCGCCATGGGGCGCCGCCACGGGGCGCAGGTCGTCCTTTGTGCTCATGTCATTCTCCGGCCAGGAGGTTTCGGCCGGAGACCGGATCGAATAGGTGCCGCTTCTGAGCATCGAAGCTTATCCAGATCTTCTGCCCGGCCTCCAGCGCCGAATCCGCTTTGACCTGCGCCGTCAGCCGGTCTCCCTGGCCGTAGTGACATTCCAGAAGCTTCTCCGATCCAAGCAACTGAATGAGAGAGATCTCCGCCGGCAGAGAGTGTGGCTGGGAGATCGCATGAACCTCGATATCCTGGGGACGAACGCCGAGGACAACGTCGCGCGACTGAATGCCGGCGAGCGTCGACCGCGCGATCGGGACAGGTTCTTCAATACCGGATTTCAGTCTCAGTTCGCCGGTCAGCAGCGAAGCGCCGCGGAGAAAATTCATGGGCGGACTGCCGATGAAACCGGCAACGAATACGTTGGCCGGCCGGTTGTAGACCTCGGCAGGGGTGTCGAACTGCTGGACCTCGCCTCTGTCCATGACGGCAATCTTGTCCGACATGGTCATCGCTTCAAGTTGGTCATGTGTCACATAGACCGTGGTGGTCTCCAGCCGCTGATGAAACCGCTTCAATTCACCACGCATGGTGACGCGAAGTTTCGCATCGAGATTGGACAGGGGCTCATCCATGAGAAACAGGGCCGGCTTTCTCACCATCGCACGACCGAGCGCGACGCGCTGCCGCTGCCCCCCGGAGAGTTGCTTGGGTTTGCGATCGAGGAGATGCTCGATTTCCAGAACCTGGGCCACCTCGCGCACCCGCCGTTGCGTTTCCTCTTTGGGGGTACCCCGCACCTTGAGCCCGTAACCGATGTTGCGCGAAACGTCCATGTGGGGATACAGCGCATAACTCTGGAACACCATGGCCACATCGCGCTTGCCCGGGGGCAGGTCGGTCACACTGCGGTCACCCTGAATCACCGTGCCGCCCGATGCGGTCTCCAGCCCGGCCAGAATCCGCAGGAGCGTCGTCTTGCCGCAGCCACTCGGTCCGACCAGTGTGATGAACTCACGCTCGGGAAATTCCAGGTTGATATCCTTGAGAACGGCCACTGCGCCAAACGATTTCCGGATGTTTTCCAGCTTTATTGACATCGTCATCTTCAGCCCTTTACCGCGCCGGCACCGAAGCCCGCAACCAGATGCTTTTGCATCAGCATGAACAGGAGCGCCATGGGAAGCGTCATCAGGACTGCGGAGGCCATCATCAGGCCCCAGTCCACATGCACGCCCTCGAAGAAATGCATCACCCCGACGGTCAGCGGTAGCTGCTCGATCGAATTGATGAACACCCGCGCGAAGAGGTAATCGTTCCAGGAGACGATGAGCGAAAAGATCGCCGCCGCGATGATGCCGGGCAGCGCCGACGGCAGTACGATGTCCACGAAGACTCGTATCCGGCTCGCGCCGTCCATCATGGCCGCCTCTTCCAACTCGATCGGAATGCCCCGGAAGAACGCCCACAGCAGCCACATGCAGAAGGGCAGGGTGATGGAGACATAACCGAACGTCAGGCTCCACAGGCTGTCCGTGAGCTGGAAATTCGCCATGATCAGGAACAGCGGGAAGACGAGAATGATCGACGGAATCATGTAACCCAGCAGACTGAAGTAGGGGATGATGCGTCGGCCCCAGTATCTGAAGCGGGTGATGCTGTAGGCGGCCAGCGTGCTGATGACGATGCTGATCAGGGTGCTGCCGACGCTCACGATAACGCTGTTGGCGAACCATGATGTGAAGTGTTGTGGCGCGGCGGTGCTCGGAACATAGTCTTTGCCGGGTTCGTTGAAATACTGTTCCTTGCCGATGATCAGGTTGCGGTAATTGGCGATCGTGATCTCCGGAGGGATCAGCACCGGGGGAGACGCCATGACGTCCTTGGGCTGCTTGAGTGAGGTCGACAGCGCCCACAGCAGGGGGAAGCAGATTACGAATGTCACCAGCAGGAGTGTCACGTACGCGACGATGCGGCCCGCCATTTCAAAAGGTCTCACGTGGCATCCTCCTCGGCGAACTTGAACACTCTCATGTAGATCAGGCTGCCGCCAAACAGCAGAAACATCATCACGACGCCGGTCGCGGCGCCGACCCCCATTTTCAGGGTCGCCACCGACTGCTCGAACGAGTAGATCGCGAGGTTGAATGTCGACGTGCCGGGGCCGCCCTTGGTGAGGAGGTAGATCTCCTCGAACTTGTTGAAGGTCCAGATGGTCCGGAAGATCACCACGACAGTCAGCACTTCGGCGAGTTGCGGCAGCGTGATGTCGAAGAACCGGCGCAGGAACCCGGCCCCGTCGACCTTCGCAGCATCATAGAGTTCCAGCGGAACACTCTGCAGCCGCGCCAGCACGCATATCGTGACGAAAGGCGTGTACTTCCAGACGTTCAGGAGGATCGTCGACACCATCGCCATGGCGGGCGTGGAGAGCCAGTAGATGTTCTCGTCGATCAGGCCCGCACTTCTCAGAGACCAGTTGACCACCCCGATCTCCGGATTGAGCATCCACTGCATGACCAGTGCGATGACGACCGTGGGCACGATGTACGGGAAGAGCAGAAGGCCGCGAAAGATGGAAATGCCTCTCAGGGGCAGATGCAGCAGCAAGGCAAGCGCAACGCCGATCACGGTCTGCAGCACGATCGAGCAGGTCGTCCATACCGTCGCCTGCCAGAACGACTTCCAGAACAGCGAGTCCTCGAAGATCGTCTGGAAGTTCTCCAGGCCGACGAAATGGCTCGCTTCGGGTCGCAGGGGGTTGTGCTCGTAGAACGCGAGCCGCACCGCCTCGACCACCGGGTAGATCATGAATACCAGCGCGGCCAGTGCGAACGGGAGAATGAAAAGGATGCCGATACGACGGTCGGCGATCCTCCAGTCAGTGCTTTCGGACATCAGGGGATCGTCTTGTCGCTGGTCGGGAGACCGCGACGGCCGTTGCCGCCGCGGCAGGGGGCCGTCTGCGCGTCAGGCGCCTCCGAGCAATCGCAGGTTGTCCTTGCGGACCTGCTCCAGCTCCTTGGCGCCCCACTTGGCCGCGTCCGCTGACTTCCAACCGTCGACGACGACTTTCTGCACCGTCTGCGCCAGGATCGATCGGCCGTGCACGACGCCGGCCAGCGGGTTGATACCCTGGAGCAACTCATTGCCGGTGGATGAGGCGTGGGGCAGGGAATTCACGTAGTAGTTCATGATGGTCTGCTTCTTCGTCTGGAAGAAGGGATGAGTCATCAGCTTCGGATTGTTGAGGACGTCCTTGTAGACCGGCGAGACGTTCGGCATCAGCGAGTGGCAATATCTGATCAACCAGTCCTGACTGGTCTGGTAGTAAGCAAGTGCCGCCTTCACTTCGTCGATGTACTGGTTGTTCGCACGGGGGATGCACCAACCCTGGAAGTCGTTCCAGTTCGTGCGCCTTCCGGTCTTCGGATGGCGTGGATGGTTGTAGGACTCCAGTGCATCGAATACGGGCTTGTTTTCTTCGGCCGCCCGGCCATAGGGTCTTCCCCAGTAGAAGGAGATGGCGGCGCGGCCGGTGACGATCGAGTCGACGACTTCGAGGAAGCTGTAGCTGACGGCGCCCTTGGGCATGTAGGGCTGCAGCGATTTCACGTAATCCAGCGCCTCGACCGTGGCCGGGGAATCGAACACGACCTGATACTTGTTGCTGGCATCAAACATCTTTCCACCGGCGCTGTGCAGCAGCGATGCAAAGTGATAGTCGGTGCAAAGGTTACGTCCGAGCGCAAGCGAGACGCCGGCCATACCCTTCTTCTTCTCGGTCACCGCCTGCGCGGCGTTGCGCATGTCGTCCCAGCTCCACTTGTCCGGATCACCCAGACCGAGTTCCTGGACGACATCGGTGCGTACCACCATCTGAGTCGCCTGGTGATGCGCGGGCAGCACGTACTGCTTGCCCTTCCAGGTTCCCCAATACTCCCACTTGAGATTGTCGCCGAGCCGGTCCTTGCCTACCTTGGCGACGACATCATCGAGCGGTTCAAGCAGAAGATCGGCCATC
>JBBRJB010000192.1:0-5914 GCA_038220085.1 Burkholderiales bacterium | reverse complement strand
GGGCAGGGTGAGGATCTCGATGTCGGGATTCAGAGCGGCCAAGGTCAGCTTGCCGGACTCGGGCGGCGGGTTTGCCGCTGAAACCGGCCCTGGTGATCTGGCAGGTCGGGCGGGCAGACGCCCGCAAGGGCAATCCGCCCTACCGGTTCAACAACAGCCTGACCGAGGGCCTGGAACTGCTGCACCAGCAGGGAATCGACACCGTGCTGGCGGACATCCAGTTCCACCCGCAGTTCGAGGCGTTGTACCGCACCGACGACTATCGCAATTATGTGCGATGGATCGCAGGCAAGCACGATTTGCCGTTGCTGCGGCGTTATGAAATGATCAACCATTGGGCAGTGTCCGACCTGATCGACCTCGACTCCGGAAGCGATGCTGATCAACGGGCGGCTTACAGGTTCATCCAGGAATGCCTGGCGCACCAGGCCACCCGGCTGATCATGGGCGCCGCCGGCCTGGCGCCCTGAACTCTTCCCCGGCCCCCTGCAACAGCGCGTGCGGCACGCGCCGAGCGGCGGTTTTGTGACCTTCGGATGACAAGATGACGAATCTCTCTGCCTTGGACCACGACATTTCTCCAGTGCGGATCACGCGGGCGGCGCTTGGCCGCGAATTGGCGGCCCTGTTCACCGCAGTCTGGCTTGCAGCCACCCTGCTGCCGGGCGCCGCGGCAGCAGCACCCGCTCCCTGTCCGGAAGGAGGGCGAGCCGAGGTCCTGGAAGGCCGGTTGCCGCACCTGGCTTCCCGGTTCGCCCGCAGCGGGGCACTCAAGATCGTGACGATCGGGTCCTCGTCCACGGCCGGCGCCGGCGCCACCTCGCCCGACCACTCCTACCCGAGCCAACTGGAATCCGACCTGCAGCGTCGGTTTCCGGGCCGCGACATCGACGTCGTCAACGCCGGCGTAAATGGCCAGGAGGTGCCGGAAATGCTCGCCCGGTTGGACCGCGACGTGCTGGCGCACCGCCCCGACCTGGTCATCTGGCAATTCGGCAGCAACGCGCTGTTGCGCGGCCGGTCCACTCAGGAGATGGAGGCGGCTGCCCGCGCCGGCATCGGGCGCCTCAAGGCGGCCGGCGTGGAGGTCATCCTCATGGATCTGCAACACGCGCCGCGCATCGACAGTGTCGCCTCGCGCGACGACATCCTGAACATGATGAAGCGACTGAGCCATTCAACCCAGACGGCCCTCTTTCACCGCTATCGCCTGATGAAGGCGTGGGCTGCGACCATGGGAAGCGGCTATGGCCGGATGGTGGCCCCCGATCAGCTCCATATGACCGACGCCAGCTACTACTGCATGGCCGACGCGCTGGCTGAATCGCTGCAAGGCATCGTCACTGCCGGGATTACCGGCACCAGGCTCAGCGACACGCTGGCCACGGCCACCCGGTCTGCCATCGCGCCCCGGTCGGCTACGTCGCGGTAAGGAACCGCGCCAGGCGATCGGTGGCCGGTCCCGGCCCTGTCGAAGTATGGGAAGGGGGCTTCAGTCGAAGGCGATTTCCGCGCGCAGTTCATCGCCGACCTTCACGACGCCCTCGTCCGCCCCCCGCACGACGATCGCGTTCATGCCGAATGCAAGGCCGCCGCTGCGGTCGTCGAACCGGTAGGCCGCAAGCGTGTCCGTCGGCTCGCTGCCGGCCTGCGCCGTCTGCTGGTCGATGCAGGGAATGACACAACGCGCGCAGCGCTTGACCAGGCGGATTTCATAGTCCGGATGCGACAGCGTTGCGATATGGTCTTCGCCGTAGGGGTCCAGCCCGTCGACCACCAGATTGGGCCTGAACCGGTCCAGCGGCAGCGCCGGCTTGCCGGCAGCCGCCATGCGCTGGTTGAGGTCGGCCAGCGACGCCTTGGAAAGAACCAGCAGCGGGAACCCATCGGCAAGCTGGGTGATCGCTTCGTGACCGCCGGTCCACGCAGGGTCGCAGATCCTGCGAAAGTCGGGATCGATCCGCAGCAGTCGCACCGGCATGTCGAGATACCGGCTGAACCAGGTATCGACCAGTTCGCTCTCGGCAAAGGTTTCAACCCGGCTGCCCCAGACCGCGCTCTCTACCCGCTCGGCCGCGGCATAGTCGAAGCCGCCGATCGGGATTTCCAGCCTCAGCATGCCCGGGGCCCTCACCTGCAGGCTCTCGAACCTCAAGGCGGTCGACACCAGCGCCAGCCGCGGCGCAGTGCGCTGCGACACCATCTGGCCTGCGGCATCGACCAGCATCCATAGCCGGTCCAGGTGCAGGCCCGTCTCCCAGAGGTCCGCGGAGTCGAGCCGGATACCGGCGCAGGACTTGATCGGGTAGATGAACAGATCGGTGACGACCGGCATGTCGATGCTCGCTGAAGACTTGGGATAGGGATTGGAACAGGGCAGTGTGACCGCATTGTATCGGCGCGCGCCAACCCGCCGGCCGTCAGGGGCGGCGGCGACCGCGTCGTCCAACCGATCTAGAATCGGCCCTCCCCGGCTGAATCGTGATTCGCCGGCCGCCCGGGCGGTCCGCAGACTGGAGATCGAATTGCCATTCCTAGCATTCCTGTTGAGACGTACGTTGCAGAGGGCCGGGGCCGCACTGCTGCCGGCCGGCCTGGCTCTGGCCGCGGCGATGCCGCTGGCCGCGCCGGCACAGCCGGCTCAGCCGGCTCAGCCGCAGGATCCGGCGGGCCTGCCCCGGAAGATCGTCACGATCGAAGGCATCACCGAGTACCGCCTTCCCAACGGGCTCAAGATTCTGCTCGGCCCCGACGCCTCGAAGCCGACCGTGACGATGAACCTGGTCTATCGCGTCGGCTCGCGCCACGAGGGTTCGGGCGAAGCCGGCATGGCCCACCTGCTGGAGCACATGCTCTTCAAGGGCACCGCGGCGCATCCCGATCCCAAGAAAGCGTTCACCGAGCGTGGCATGCGGTGGAACGGCACGACGTCCTACGACCGCACCAACTACTACGCCCAGTTTGCCGCCGATCCCCAGGACGAACGCTGGATGCTCGGCTGGTTTGCCGACACCATGAGCAATATCCGGATCACCGCGGAGCAGTTGGACTCCGAGCGGCCGGTGGTTCGCAATGAAATGCAGTCGAGCGAGAACCGGCCGCAGCGGATGCTCTACCAGCAGCTGATGCGGGCAGCGTTCGACTTTCACCCGTATGGGCGCACCGTCATCGGCACCGAATCGGATCTCGCCAGCGTGCAACCGGCGCAGCTTCAGGAGTTCTACCGACGCTATTACCGGCCGGACAACGCGGTACTGATCGTCACCGGCCAGTTTGATGTGCAGCAGACCCTGGCCGCCATCGCCGAATCGTTCGGCCCGCTGACGCGGCCTGCCGAACCAGTTCCCGAGCCGTACACCCTGGATCGCGCGCAACAGGGCGAACGGGAAGTGAAGCTGCGTCGCGCCGGCGGTATTCCGTTGCTGGCGGTCGGTTATCACATGATGCCCGGGGCTGCCCGCGAAGCAGTGGCGCTGACCGCCCTGACGGTGATGCTGACCCGCCAGCCCGATGGCCCCCTTTACGAAGCACTGGTCAAGCCCGGCATCGCGGTCAGCGTCTACGGCTATCCGATCGCCTTGCACGACCCCGGGCTGCTGCAATTCGGCGCGACGCTCGCGGACGAGTCCAAGCGGGCCCAGGCATGGGAGAAGATGCAAGAAATCCTGGAGCAGACGCAGCCGGTGACCGAGGCCAGCCTGGCGCGCACCAAGCTGGATTTCGCGAATTCCCGCCGCGAAGTGGTGGAGTCGCCGGAGGCCCTGGGCCTCGCCCTGACCGAGGCGGTAGCACTGGGCGACTGGCGGCTGCTCTTCGCCCAGGACGACTGGATGCAAGGCCTCACCGTCGCCGACATCGCCGCGGTTGCCAAGAAGTACCTGGTCCGCGACAACCGGACCCTGGCCTGGTTCCTGCCCACCGACCAGTCGGTGCGGGCGCCGGCACCGGCGCGAATCGACCTCGACAAACTGCTGAACGATCATCCGTGGCAGCAGCAGGCGGATTTCGTGGCTGATTTCGCCCTGACGCCCGCCAGCATCGAGCAGCGGACATTAACCGGCAAGCTCGACGGCGGTCTGCAGTACGCACTCCTGCCCCGCCGAACCAAGGGCGATCGCGTCAGCGTGGTATTGCGGCTGCAGTGGGGCGACCTCGCAAACCTGTCGGGCCGGTGGAAAGACGCCGACATGCTGGAGCGGATGATGCTGACCGGCACCAGCAGCCTGCCCCTGCAGGCTTTCGAGGACCGGCTGCGCCAACTCGATGCGCGCATGGACCTGAGCGCGAACGAAACTGGCGCGCAACTGACCCTGCAGGTCGCCAAGACCAAGCTCGACGACGCACTGAGCCTGGCGGTGCAGGCGCTGCGCGAGCCCGCGTTTCCCGCTGACGTCTATGAGGAGCGAAAGCGCAGGCTGGTCGCGAGTATCGAATCCCGCCGGGACCAGCCCGATGCGCTGGTGGCGGATGCGC
Organism: Burkholderiales bacterium; assembly: GCA_038220085.1. Classification (GTDB taxonomy): domain Bacteria; phylum Pseudomonadota; class Gammaproteobacteria; order Burkholderiales; family Burkholderiaceae_E; genus Lautropia. Next base: position 1,441 of record JBBRJB010000192.1, on the reverse strand, counting down.
TGCGCCGGGCGGGGCATGACTATCCGCCGGCGGACCCCCGTCACTATCGTCCGCCGGAGGAACTGATTGCCGACCTGCAGTCCCACACGCTGGCGGCAATGCAGGCGTTCTACCGCGACTTCGCCGGCGCCTCCCATGGACAGTTCGCCGCCGTGGGCGAGTTCGACCCGCAGGCGCTGAAGGCCTGGCTGGCGACAGCGATCGGCGACTGGCGCAGCCCCCAATCCTATGAACGGATCGAGCGCCCGTACCATCCCCTGCCGATCGATCGGCAATTCCTCTCGGTGGCCGACAAGCCCAATGCCGTCTACCTGCAGACACGCGCCATCGAGCTCAGCCAGGACGATCCGGATTATCCGGCGCTGGCGCTGGCCATGCGCATGTTCGGTGGCGACGCCGGCAGTCGGGTGGCCAAGCGCCTGCGCGAGAGCGATGGTCTTACCTATGGCGCCTATGCCGCACTGAGCGCGGATCGCGACGTCCGCAACGCCGCGATCACGGTGCGGGCGATTCACGCGCCCGTCAACCTGGAGCGCGTGGAAACGGCGCTGAAGCAAGAGCTACAGCGGGCGCTCAAGGAAGGGTTCACGCAGGAGGAGCTCGAGGGCGTGCGCCAGGCCTGGGCCCAGCGCCGCGCCCAGGCCCTGGCCGACGAAAGCACGGTCACCTCGTTGCTGGCCTCGAACCTGTATTGGGACGACACCATGCAGCGCTGGATCGACTTCAACCAGGCGATCCGGACCACCGGCCTCGACGAGGTCAATGCGGCCTTCAGGCAGTACCTCCGACCGGAACAGGTGCTGGTGATCGGCGCCGGCGAATTCGGCCTCAAGATCGAGTGATCGGTGGTTCCATCACCTCGTTGCTCGGCGGCATGGGAATCCTGCTATCGGGATAAAAGAGAGGCCGGCAACGTGGGGCCGGCCCCTCCCCGCCTCAGACGTGAATCGACTTGTAGCGCAGGCGCTTCGGCTTGGACTCTTCCTCGCCGAGCCGGCGCCGCTTGTCTTCCTCGTATTCCTTGTAGTTGCCCGCAAAGAAGTTCCACTGCGAGTCGCCTTCGGCCGCCAGGATGTGCGTGGCGATCCGGTCGAGGAACCAGCGATCGTGAGAGATCACAAGCACGCAACCGGCAAACTCCAGCAGCGCGTCTTCCAGCGCCCGCAGGGTCTCGACGTCGAGGTCGTTCGACGGCTCGTCCAGCAGCAGGACGTTGCCGCCCTCCAGCAGGGTCTTGGCCAGATGCAGCCTCCCCCGCTCACCGCCGGACAGCTGGCCGACCAGCTTCTGCTGATCCTGCCCCTTGAAATTGAAGCGCCCGATATAGGCCCGCGACTGCATCTCGAAGCGGCCGACATTCATGATGTCCAGGCCACCGGAGACGTCTTCCCAGACCGTCTTGTCGCCATTGAGCGAATCGCGGGACTGGTCGACATAGGCG
>JBBRJB010000191.1:0-5924 GCA_038220085.1 Burkholderiales bacterium | reverse complement strand
GCTTCACCTTTAAGGGTTCGTTTCCACGATGGCCAGCACCAACCTGATTCCGCTCGAGCAACTGATTACGAGCGACCTGGACGATCTGATCCGCAAAGCCCGCCCTCAATTCGAGGAGTTGGCCGGCAAGCGCCTGTGGCTGACGGGTGGCGCCGGCTTCCTCGGGTACTACCTGGTCCTGTCGATCGGACACTGGAACCGCTCGGCGTCGCCGGAAAAGCGTATTCACCTCACGGTCCTGGACAATTATGTCCGCGGCGTGCCCACCTGGCTGGAAAGCCTCAAGGGCGAGGAGATCAGGCTGGTCAAGCACGACGTCACCCATCCACTGCCGGCGGACATCGGTCATGCCGAGTACATCATTCACGCGGCGTCGATCGCTTCGCCGATGTACTACCGGAAGTTTCCGCTCGAAACCATCGACGCGAACGTCAATGGTCTGCGGCACATGCTCGACTATGCGGCGGGACGCAATCGGGAGCAGCCGGACGCCTTCAAGGGGATGCTGTTCTTTTCCACCAGTGAGATCTACGGCGACCCGTCGGCGGATGCGATCCCCACGCCTGAGACCTATCGGGGCCTGGTCTCCTGCACCGGCCCTCGCGCCTGCTATGACGAATCCAAGCGGCTCGGCGAAACCATCTGCGTGATCTATTCCCAGACCAGGAACGTGCCGGTGTCGATTGCCCGTCCGTTCAACAACTACGGCCCTGGCCTGAAAATCACCGATGGCCGGGTGCTGCCCGACTTCGCCCGCGATGCCCTTGCCGGTCGGGACATCGTCATGCTCTCGGACGGCTCGCCCACCCGTACTTTCTGCTACATCACCGATGCGCTGGCCGGCTACCTGCGCGTCCTGGTCAACGGTCGGCGCGGGGAGTCCTACAACATCGGCATCGAGACGCCGGAGATCTCGATGCGTGAACTGGCGGAGCGGGTACAGAAGGTCGCCGGCGAGTTGTGGGGTTACCAGGGCAAGGTCATCCACCAGCCGTCGCAGGAGCAGGCCTACCTGACCGACAACCCGAATCGCCGGTGCCCGGTGATCGGCAAAGCCCGCTCGGAAATCGGATACGCCCCGGAAGTGGACGCGGAGACCGGAATCCGGCGAATGCTGAACTGGTATTACTTCAATCGCGAAGGGGAGCTCGCCTGATGAAGATCTGTGTCGTTGGCACCGGCTATGTCGGACTGGTTTCCGGGGCCTGCCTCGCGGCGGTCGGTCATGAAGTCAGATGTGTCGATCTGGATGCGGACAAGGTCGAGCGGATCAACCGCGGCGATCCGCCGATTCATGAGGACGGGTTGCAGGAACTCCTGCGAAAACATGCGGGTTCGGGCCTCACGGCCACCACTTCTCTGGCGCGCGCGATGGCCGACGCCGAAGTCGCACTGATCTGCGTCGGTACGCCTTTTGATGGTAAAAGCATCGATCTTGGCTACATTCGCCAAGTATCTCGCGATATCGGAGCAGTTCTCAAGACGCAATCCAATTACTGTGTCGTGACCGTCAAGAGTACGGTGGTGCCGGGAACCACGGACACCGTGGTGCGCGAGGAGCTGGAGCGGGCTTCGGGTAAACAAGCCGGCCGGGATTTCGGTCTTGGAATGAATCCGGAATTTCTGGCCGAAGGGGTGGCGGTAAAGGACTTCATGCAGCCGGACCGCATCGTGGTTGGTGGGATTGATCAACGCAGCACCGATACCCTGGCCGCGATGTACGCGATGTTCAAGGACACCCCGGTGGTCCGGACGACTCCCCGCACGGCCGAAATGATCAAGTACACCTCGAATGCGTTCATGGCGACAATGATCTCGTTTTCCAACGAGATCGCCCGGATCTGCGACGGCATAGGTGAACTGGATGCCGCCGAGGTATTCAAGGGGCTTCACCTGATGAAGCACCTGACGCGCCGGGATTCGGACGGCCAGCTCAAAACCGCGTCTGCCGCCTCCTTCCTGTGGGCTGGATGTGGTTTCGGGGGCAGTTGCTTTCCCAAGGACGTCAAGGCGATTGCCGCGCATGCGGACCGCGGCGGGGTGGCGACGCCGCTGCTGGACGCAGTCCTGGAGACCAACCGGTCGCAGCCCGAGCGCATGCTGTCCCTGTTGAAGGATGAAATCGGTGAGATCGACGGCAAGCGCATCACCGTGCTCGGTATTGCGTTCAAGCCGGGCACCGACGATGTGCGTGAATCGCCTGCACTGCCGATCATCGATGCCCTGGTGCGGGGCGGGGCCAGGGTGGTTGCCCACGATCCGATCGCGCTGGAGACCGGCCGCAAGGGACTGGCGGACTTCGGTGTCGATACCGGCAAGCTGCAGTTCGAGGGTGACATCGTCGCAGCCCTCGCCGACGCCGACGGCGTGATGCTGGTGACCAGCTGGCCGCAGTATCGGGAGTTGCCCGCCCTGCTCAAGAACTCCGGGGCCAGCCCGGCCCTGATCGATGGCCGCCGCCTGATCGAGCGCACTGCGGTGACGCGCTACAGCGGGATCGGCCTGTCCATCCGGGACAGGCGCCTAGGGTAATCCCTGGCTCCGTTTGCCACGAGTGACGGATCCCTGTCGGCAGGTCGGTATAAACCCGCGAGGAATCGCTTCGCGGCTTGTGGGCAGGAAACAACCGCCCGTAGACTTGCCTCTTCAATAGAACGCCAGCCGCAGTTCAGGGCTGGCGCTAATATTGCTCACATGCGACATGGGATGTCATAGACCAATCGAGGCAAGTCGAAATCATGAACAAGAAGTTCGGAAGAAAGTTTGCAGTGTCCGCGGCGATTGCCGCAGTTCTATCAACCGTCGCCATGGCGCCGCAGTCAGCGGTGGCGGGCCCGATTCTCGACAACATCAAGTCGAGAGGCGCGCTGCGATGTGCGGTCAACACCGGTCTGCAGGGCTTCTCGGCGCCTGACAGCCAGGGCAAGTGGACCGGTATCGACGCCGAATACTGCAAGGCGCTGGCGGCGGCCATCCTGGGCGATGCGAACAAGGTCGAATTCGTTCCCAGCAACACCCAGAACCGGTTCACGCTGCTGCAGTCGGGCGAGGTGGACATCCTGTCGCGCAACACGACCTGGACCTCCAGCCGTGACGCCACCCTCGGTGGCGTCTTCGTCGGCACGCTGTTCTACGACGGCCAGGGCTTCATGGTCCGCAAGGACCTGAACCTGAAGAGCGCAAAGGAACTCGACGGCGCCACCGTCTGCGTGCAGCCGGGTACCACCACCGAACAGAATCTGTCGGATTACTTCCGGGCCCAGAAGATGTCCTTCAAGCCGGTGGTCATCAACGACCTCGCCGGCGTGCAACAGGCGTTCTTCGGCGGACGCTGCGACGTGTTCACCACCGACATCTCAGGACTGGCGTCCACCCGGCAGAAGGCGGACAAGCCGGACGCCTACCAGATCCTGCCGGAGGCCATCTCCAAGGAGCCGCTCGGTCCGATGATCCGTCGTGGGGACTGGGAATTTTTCACCATCGCCAAGTGGGTCCTGTTCGGCCTGATTGAGGCCGAAGAACTGGGGATCACCTCGGCTAATGTCGAGAAGTTGAAGGCCGAGTCGAAAGATCCGCAGGTGCAGCGCGTGGTCGGCACCAGCGGTGACGTCGGCAAGAGCCTGGGCCTGGACAACGACTGGCTGGTGCGGGCCATCAAGGCGGTGGGCAACTACGGGGAGCTGTACAAGCGCAACATCGGCCCGCTGGAAATCCCGCGCGGGGTGAACGAGTTGTGGAACAAGGGCGGCGCCATGTACGCCCCGCCCATCCGCTAACCCTCCTCCACCGTGGCACAGGGCCTGCTCATGAGCGGGCCCTGCGTTTTAGAGGGCAATGCCGATGACCGATCTCCTCACCCGCCGCTAGCGCCACGATCATGTTCGGCAGCGAGAAAATCCGTGGAATCTTCTGGCAGGTCCTGCTGCTGGCAGCCGTGGTTGCCGGCGGCTGGTATCTCTTCAGCAATACCCAGTCGAATCTGGCTAGAAACAATATCCAGGTGGGCTTCGATTTCCTGGATAGGGAAGCCGGCTTCGAGATCGCGGAATCCTGGATCAGTTTCGACGCCAGCAACAGCTATGGCCGGGCATTCCTGGTCGGCATCGGCAACACGCTCTACGTCGCTCTCATCGGCATCGTCCTGTCCACCATCCTCGGCACGATTGTCGGCATTGCCCGGCTGTCGGAGAACTGGCTGGTCAGGAAGCTCGCCTCCACCTATGTCGAGGTGATGCGCAATGTGCCCTTGCTGCTGCAACTCTTTGCCTGGTACGTGTTCTTCACGGAACTGCTGCCGGGCGTGCGCCAGTCGATCAATATCGGCGGGTTGGCGTTTTTAAGCCAACGGGGGATGCGCTTCGCCTGGCCGGTCGACCACCCCGCCTATGACTATGCCGGCATCGCCTTTCTGGCCGGCATTGTCGCCTTCTTTTTTTACCGGTCGTATGCGAACAAGCGCCAGCAGGAGACCGGTCGCCAGCTGCCGCTGGCGCTGCCGGCACTGGGCCTGATCCTCGGCCTGCCGATGATTGCCTGGCTGGTCGGCGGAGCGCCCACGGATCTCGATATTCCAAAGATGGCCGGCTTCGGGATGCGCGGGGGCAAGAACATTTCGCCGGAATTCACCGCCCTGCTGATCGGCCTGACCACCTACACCGCAGCCTTCATCGCCGAGGTGGTGAGGGGCGGGATTCTCGCGGTGGACCGTGGCCAGACCGAGGCCGCGGAGGCATTGGGCCTCAACTCCAGTCAGCGCTTGCGGCTGGTGACCTTGCCCCAGGCGCTGCGGGTGATCATCCCGCCGATGACCAGCCAGTATCTGAATCTCACCAAGAACTCATCGCTGGCCGTGGCCATCGGTTATCCGGATCTGGTGTCGGTTGCGAATACCTCGATGAATCAGACCGGCCAGGCAATCGAGGCGATCGCCATCCTGATGGCGGTTTATCTGTTCATCAGCCTGCTGATCGCGTTGTTGATGAACTTCTACAACAGCCGCGTCCGGTTGATCGAGCGCTGAGCCCGCCATGCAGTGGATCAAGCGCAACCTTTTTTCGTCGCCATTCAACACGGCGCTCACGCTGCTTAGCCTGGGCTTCCTGATCTGGGTGGTTCCGCCTGCCGTCAACTGGCTCTTCCTCAAGGCGGTGTGGGGCAATCAGCCGGTCGCTGCCTGCAATGCCGTCCGCGGCGAGGGCGCATGCTGGGCCGTGGTGTGGGAGAAGTTCCGCTTCATGATGTTCGGCACCTATCCCTACGAGGAGCAGTGGCGTCCTGCGTTCGTGATCTTCATCCTGGTCGGCCTGCTGGTGGTGTCCGCCTTCAAGTATTTCTGGAACAGGTCGCTGATCGCGATCTGGACGTTGGGGATTCTGCTCGCCTACTGGCTGATGGCCGGTGGCCTGGGGCTCTCGTCGATCCGCACCGGGCAATGGGGCGGCCTGCCGGTGACGCTCATCCTGGCCATATTCGGTATCGCATTCGCATTTCCGCTGGGCATTCTGCTGGCGCTCGGGCGGCGTTCCGAGTTGCCGATCATCAAGTCCCTGTCCGTGATCTACATCGAGGTGGTGCGCGGCGTTCCCCTGATCACCGTGCTGTTCATGGCCAGCGTGATGCTCGCGCTGTTCCTGCCGGTCGGTTGGCAGATAGACCAGCTGCTTCGCGCACAGGTCGCCATTATCCTGTTCGTTGCGGCCTACCTCGCCGAGGCCGTGCGAGGCGGCATGCAGGCGGTACCGCGCGGACAGTACGAGGCAGCCGCAGCGCTTGGATTGCCGTACTGGAAATCGGTGGGCCTGGTCATCCTGCCCCAGGCCTTGAATATCTCGATTCCACCGATAGTCAACAGCTTAATATCGCTGTTCAAGGACACATCGCTGGTGGTGATCATCGCGATCTACGATTTCGCTTATGCGGTCAAG
>JBBRJB010000190.1:0-5930 GCA_038220085.1 Burkholderiales bacterium | reverse complement strand
ACGATCGGCTGGCTGGTCGACGGCGCTGCCATCATGAACCAGGTGCCGATCTGCCGCTGCTCCTACGCGCCCTATGCGCGGGCGATGATCCGGATCTGCAGGGAGGAGAGCTTTCACCAGCGCCAGGGGTACGAGTCGCTGCTGACGATGATGACCCACGGTACCGAGGCACAGAAGGCGATGGTGCAGGACGCGGTGAACCGGTGGTGGTGGCCCTCGGTGATGATGTTCGGTCCGCCGGACGACCAGTCCCCGAATTCCGCCCAGTCGATGCGCTGGGGCATCAAGCGGGTCAGCAACGACGAACTGCGCCAGAAGTTCATCGATGCGGCAGTCGAGCAGGCGCGTATCCTCGGGGTGATCCTGCCCGATCCCGACCTGAAATGGAACGAGCAGCGCCAGGCGCATGACCACGGCCCGATCGACTGGGCCGAGTTCAAGCGGGTAGTCGCCGGTGACGGCCCCTGCAATCGCGAGCGGCTGGCCGCGCGGGTGGCCGCGGCCGAGGAGGGCGCATGGGTGCGGGAGGCGGCTCTGGCACACGCGGCAAAACGAGCGCCAGCGGCGCGGGCGGCATGAGCGAGGACAGGCCATGACTGCGCCGGACGATACGCAAGGTGGACAAGAGTGGCCGCTGTGGGAGGTTTTCGTGCGCAGCAAGGCGGGCCTGGACCACAAGCATTGCGGCAGCCTGCATGCGACCGATGCCCGCATGGCGATACAGATGGCGCGCGACGTCTACACGCGCCGTCAGGAGGGCAGCAGCGTCTGGGTCGTCCGGTCGGACCAGATCGTCGCCAGCGATCCCGGCGAGAAGGCGATGTACTTCGATCCCGCCGAGGACAAGGTCTATCGCCATCCGACCTTCTACGTCCTGCCCAAGGCCGTGGACCACATGTGAGCAACTGATGCAGTCATCCATCGAACTGCGACGCGACCCGGCCGTGCAGTATGTGCTGCGCATCGGCGACACCTGCCTGATCCTCGGTCAGCGCCTGGCGGAGTGGTGCGGCCACGCGCCCGTCCTGGAAGAGGACATTGCGATGGCCAACATGGCCCTTGACCTGGTCGGCCAGGCGCGCGCCCTGCTGACGCATGCGGGTCAACTGGACGGGCAGGGTCTGGACGAGGACCGGCTCGCCTTCCTTCGCGACGAGCGCGACTACTGCAACCTGACCCTGGTTGAACTGCCGCGGGGTAATTTTGCCTTCACCGTGGTCCGTAACACTATGGTCGCCACCTTGCTGAAGCTGCTGTGGGAGCGGCTCGCAGTGTCCGCCGATGCGGAACTTTCCGGGATCGCCGCCAAGGCTGTCAAGGAGGCGCGCTATCACCAGCAGCACGCCGCCGATTGGGTGGTCCGCCTGGGCGACGGCACGGCGCAATCCCGCGCCCGCACCGAGGCCGCCCTGGCCCGGGCGTGGCGCTTCACGCCGGAAATGTTCGACTCGGATGCGGTGGATGACGCGGCGCATGCGATCGGGCTCGGGCCGCGCTGGTCGGAATTGCGGGAACCGTGGCTGGCGGAGATGACGCTGGTGCTCCAGGAAGCCACCCTGGCGCTACCGTCGGCGTCAGCCTTTCGCAGCACCGGCAAGTTCGGACGCCACAGCGAGCACATGGGCTTTCTGCTGACCGAGATGCAGTACCTGCAGCGCGCCTTTCCGGGAGCGGTGTGGTGACGATGCCTGCCCGGGACCGCGTAGCCGAGGCCTGGCAGGCGCTGGCGACCGTGCTGGATCCCGAAGTGCCGGCGCTGTCGGTGTGCGACCTCGGCATCGTCCGCGAGGTCCGGCTGCCGGGTGACGGCGCGGCGCTGGAGATCGTCCTCACCCCGACCTACTCGGGCTGCCCCGCCACCGAGGTCATCGAGCATGACGTGCTGGCGGCCATCGATGCCGCGGGGCTGGGCCCGGCCCGGGTCCGGCTGCAGCGGGCACCGGCCTGGACGACGGACTGGATCAGCGAGGAGGGGCGCCGCAAGCTGCGCGAATACGGTATCGCGCCCCCCGGCCCGGTCAGCGGCGAGGTCGCGGTGCCGTTGCGCTTCCTCGGGGGCCGGCGCAGCGCGGCAAAGGTGGCTTGTCCGCAGTGTGCCAGCGAGGACACGGAACGGATCTCCGCCTTCGGCGCCACCGCCTGCAAGGCGATGTACCGCTGCCGTTCCTGCCGCGAACCGTTCGAGCACTTCAAGCCGATCTGACCGCGGCCGGCACCGATTCCTGGAGCGCCTTCATTCATGAGTGTCATCTTCCATCCGCTGCGAGTGCGGGCGATCGAGCCGGATACATCGGAAGCGGTGATCGTCTCGTTCGAGATTCCGGAGGACCTGCGGGAGGTCTTCGGTTTCACGCAGGGTCAGTACCTGACCTTGCGAACCGATATCGACGGGCGGGACCTGCGGCGCTCCTACTCCATCTGCGTGGGCGTCGACGACGCGGAACTGCGGGTGGGTGTGCGCAAGGTCAGAGGGGGCGTCTTCTCCAACTGGATCAACCAGCACCTCAGGCCCGGCGACACCATCAGCGTGATGGCGCCCCAGGGCCGCTTCTTCGTGCCGCTCGATCCGGCCTCCCGCCGCCATCACCTGGGCATCGCCGGCGGCAGCGGGATCACGCCGATCCTGTCGATCATGAAGACGGTGCTGGCACGGGAGCCGGCGAGCCGCTTCACGCTGATCTACGGCAACCGCTTGCTGAAGTCGACGATGTTCAAGGAGGAGATCGAAGACCTCAAGAATCGCTACATGACCCGCCTGGTTCTGCAGCACGTGTTCTCCGACGAGCACACAGACTCGCCCTTGAACCGGGGCGTGATGGACCGGAACAAGATCGGTGAATTCCTCGGGGCGCTCCTGCCGGCTGCCGGAATAGACCATGCGTACATCTGCGGGCCCGTCCAGATGAACGACGAAGCCGAGGCGGCGCTGCTGGCGGCCGGCGTGCTGCCGGACAGGATCCACATCGAACGCTTCGGTATCGCCTTGCAGGACGCGGCCCGGCAGGCGGCCGAGGTCGGCGCGGTGCTGCACGAGAACAAGGCGGGCGACGCCCCGCAGGCGACCGTCGCGATCGTGCGCGACGGCCTGCGCCGCGAGTTCCCCTTCAGCCGGGGCCAGCCGAGCATCCTTGATGCCGCCTCGGCTGCCGGCCTCGAGGTTCCGTACTCCTGCACCTCCGGCGTCTGCGGAACCTGCCGCGCCCGCCTGGTCGAAGGGGAGGTGAGGATGGAGCGCAACTTCGCGCTGGACAAGCAGGAAGTCGCGGACGGTTTCGTGCTGACCTGCCAGGCGCACCCGCTGACCGACCGGGTCGTACTGTCATTCGACGAACGCTGAACGCCGGCCGGCGAGCGCCGCGTCCAGACCGCAATGGAATCCGCAACTGGAGCGATGACGATGGCGAGCACCCTGCAAAGCTGCATTGCCGGCCGCTGGATCGGCCGGCAGGCCGACCGCGAACTGCATAGCGCGGTCAATGGCAGGCCGGTCGCCTGCACCCATGCCGAGGCGGTCGATTTCGGCGAAGCGCTCGACCATGCGCGTCGGATCGGGTTGCCGGCCTTGCTGGCGCTGGACTTCCAGGAACGCGCGCAACGCCTCAAGGCGCTGGCAAAGTACCTGAACGAGCACAAGGAGCAGTTGTACGCGCTCTCCGCGCATACGGGCGCCACGCGTGCCGACGGCGCGGTCGACATCGAAGGCGGCTCCGGCACGCTGTTCGCCTATGCCGGCATCGGTGGCAGCGAGTTGCCGTCCGGCAACCTGGTGCACGAGGGGCCGGCATTCGCCTTGGGCAAAAAGGGCGGTTTCTTCGGTACCCACATCCTAGTGCCCCGCCGTGGCGTTGCCGTGCACATCAATGCCTTCAACTTCCCGGTGTGGGGCCTGCTGGAAAAGTTCGCGCCCAGCTTCCTGGCCGGTATGCCGTGCATCGGCAAGCCCGCCACCGCAACCAGCTATCTCACGGAGGCGGCGGTGCGGCTGATCGAGCAGTCCGGCATCCTGCCGCAGGGCTGCCTGCAACTCGTGATCGGCAGCACCGGCGACCTGCTCGATCGTCTCGACGGCCAGGACGTGGTGAGCTTCACCGGGTCGGCCGACACCGCGGCGACGCTCAGGACGCATCCGAACATCGTGCGGCACTCGATTCCTTTCAACGCCGAAGCCGACTCGCTCAATTGCGCCATTCTCGCGCCCGACGTGGCGCCCGATGACGCGGAGTTCGATCTGTTCATCAAGGAAGTCGCGCGCGAGATCACCAGCAAAGCCGGCCAGAAGTGCACGGCGATCCGGCGCGCGATCGTCCCGCGCCGCCATCTCGACGCGGTAGCGACCCGGTTGCGGGAGCGCCTGGCGAAGACCGTCGTCGGCGATCCTGCCCGACCGGAGGTTCGCATGGGTGCGCTGGCATCCCGCTCGCAGCGCAGCGACGTGGCCGCGCAAGTCGCCACGCTGATGGCGGGCGCTGAAGTGGTCTATGGCGAGCGCGACGGCTTCAGTCCCGTCGGCGACGACATTGCCGGCGGGGCGTTCTTCGCACCGACCCTGCTGCTGAGCCGCGAGCCGTTCAATCATGATGCAGCTCATGAGGTCGAGGCGTTCGGCCCGGTCAGTACCCTGATGCCCTATGACGACCTGGACGGGGCGCTGGCGCTGGCCGCACGCGGTCGCGGCAGCCTGGTGGGCACCGTCGTCACCCGCGACCGGAACATCGCAGCCCGCGTGATCCCGGTGGCCGCTGCGCATCACGGGCGACTGTTGCTGCTCGATCGCGAGGCGGCCGCAGAATCCACCGGGCACGGCTCGCCGCTGGCGCCGCTGAAGCACGGCGGGCCGGGCCGCGCCGGCGGTGGCGAGGAACTGGGTGGGCTGCGTGCAGTCAAACACTACCTGCAGCGCGCAGCGCTGCAGGGCTCGCCGACGATGCTCGCGGCCGTGACCGGCGAGCATATCCGCGGCGCGGCGGTGCGGGAGTCGGACGTGCATCCGTTCCGGCGCTGTTTCGAGGATCTCGAGGTCGGGGACTCGCTGCTCACGCATCGGCGCACCGTCAGCGAGGCCGACATCGTCGCATTCGGCGGCATATCGGGCGATTACTTCTACATGCGTTTCGACGAGATCGCGGCCAGGGAAACGCCGTTCGGCAGGCGGATCGCGCACGGCTATTTCGTGCTGTCGGCGGCGGCCGGCCTGTTCGTCTCTCCGGCACCGGGGCCGGTCCTGGCTAACTACGGATTGGACACCCTGCGTTTCGTCAAACCGGTGGGCATCGGCGACACCATCCGCGCGCGCCTGACCTGCAAGCGCAAGATCGACCGCGGCCGCACCGACGCACGCGGCGCAGGCCAGGGCGTGGTGGCCTGGGACGTGGAGGTCCGCAACCAGGAGGAAGATCTGGTCGCCAGCTACGATATCCTGACGCTGGTCGCCAAGCGCCCGCTCAAGCCCGCGAGCGCAGACGGGACGGAGGATGGCACCGCTTAGGAGCTTGTTCGGGCTCGACTCAGTGACGCAGGGCGGCCCAGGCCAGCGCGGCCCAGCCTGCCAGCCATGCCGTTCCGCCAATCGGCGTGATCGCGCCCAGCCAGCGTACGCCTGTCAGCGCCAGCAGGTACAGGCTGCCGGAGAAGAGCAGGGTGCCGAGGAGAAACAAGGCGCCCGCCAGCGCGACCGCCGGTCCGGGCCAGCGGGACCAGGCCACCGCGCACAGGACGAGTGCGATGGCGTGGTACATCTGGTAGCGCGCGGCCAGTTCGAAGACTGCCAGCATGTCCGCGCCCAACCGGGTCTTGAGCCCATGCGCGGCGAAGGCGCCGGCTGCCACCGACAGCAGGGCCATGAGGGCGCCGGCGGCGAAGAAGATCCGTTCGGGTGTCATGGTTCGATCAGACTCCTAAGCCGCCCTGCGCACCGCGTGGCGGCTCAGGAA
>JBBRJB010000189.1:0-5934 GCA_038220085.1 Burkholderiales bacterium | reverse complement strand
GGGTCCTGGGGTTGCCGCCGACGGCGACTTCCGCGATGCGCGTCATTGATCCCGCGTCGATGACGCTGACCGAGTCGTTGTCCGGATTGACCACCCAGACCCGTCCGCTGTCGCCCTTGGCGAAGAGAATGCTCGACGACGACACGGGTCCGGCGGCAGTGCCGGTGCCCGCGGCGATGGTCGGCGCGGTGCTGCACGCGGCCGGCGCCGGGGAGGGTGTCGCGACGGATTTTCCGTCATCGAGCGACGACCCGTCACTGCCGCCGCCGCATGCTGCGATCAGCCCCAGTGCGAAGATTGCCGTGACGATCCGGCACGATTGCAGCATTGCCTGACTCTCCTGCCGCGGAACACCCGCTGGAACGGGCATTGTCGGCCGGGGCATACGCCGCTGCAGTGAAGCATGTCACGACACCCGCGGTGTCACCCACCCCAGGTACACGACACTCAAGTTGCCCGTGCAGTGGCTTCCCGGTACATTCATTCAATGACGCATGACTTGTTCAGTCGACCCGGTTCGGTCGCGCAAGCACTCGAACTCCTAGCCGACGGCGGCGCCATCCCACTGGCCGGCGGCACGGACTACTATGCCGCGCGGGTCGGTCAGCCGCCGTCGGGACGGCTGGTGGACCTGACCGGCATCGACAGTCTTCGTCTGATCGAGAGACTGCAGGATGGGGGCTGGCGCATCGGCGGGGCCGCCACCTGGCGCGACCTCCTTCGAGCGGACCTGCCGGCGGCCTTCGACGGCCTGAAACTCGCCGCGCGGGAGGTGGGTGGCATCCAGGTCCAGAACTGCGGCACGATCGCCGGCAATCTCTGCAATGCGTCGCCGGCGGCGGATGGCGTGCCGCGTTTGCTGGCGCTGGACGCCCAGGTGGAGCTGAGTTGCGCCGACGGCACCCGGACGATCGCGCTGTCGTCCTTCATCACCGGGCCGCGTCGGACCGCAAAGCGGCCTGGCGAACTGCTCACCGCGGTGCTGGTGCCGGCGTCGGCTGCCGCGCGCCGTTCTCACTTCGCCAAGTTTGGCGCGCGCCGCTACCTGCTGATCTCGATCGTGATGGTGGCTGCCAGTGTCGAGATCGACGGCAACGGCCGCTTGCGGCAGGTCGCGGTGGCGGTCGGTTCCTGTTCACCGGTGGCGTGCCGCCTGGTGGCGCTGGAGCAGCGGCTGGTCGGGACCGCAGCGGCCGACCTGGCGCAACTGCGATTTCAGGACGGTGACTTCAGGGATCTGTCTCCCATCGACGATGTGCGCGCCACCGGCGCCTTCCGCCTTGACGCTGCCGCCACACTGGTGCGGCGGGTGTTGTCCTCAAGCGTGGCTTCATGAACAAGCCGGTCGACCACGGCGTCTCCATCGCCCTGCGGGTCAACGGCAAGTCACGCCAGGTGGCCTTCGATCCGCGCGGCCGCCTGTCCGACCTCCTGCGGGACGGCCTCGGGCTCACAGGCACCAAGATCGGCTGTCACGCCGGCGACTGCGGTGCCTGCACCGTGCTCCTGGACGGTGCCCAGGTCTGTGCCTGCCTGGTGGGCGCCGGCCAGTGCAGCGGCCGCGACGTCGTCACGGTGGAGGGCCTGGCCGATGGCGATCGGCTCAGCGCCCTGCAGCAGGCCTTCATCCATCATGGTGCCGCCCAGTGCGGAATCTGCACCCCGGGCATGCTGATGGCAGCCACCGCCTTGCTCGCCGAATCCGACGCAGCCGGCGCCGCCCAGGCGGGCGGCGAGCCGAAGCCGCTGTCCGAAGCGCAGGTGCTCGATGCGCTGGGCGGGGTGCTGTGTCGCTGCACCGGCTATCGCAAGATCGTGGAGGCGGTGCTGGCGGTTGCCAATGCGGGGGGGGCAGCGACGGGCGAGGCAACGACCGGGAGCGCCCCGGCCGATCCCGTCGGCGCCCGGCTGCCGAGGCTGGACGGGCGGTCCAAAGTGACCGGCAGCGAGCAGTTCGGCGCCGATCGCTACCCTGAAGGCGCGCTCTGGATGCGGGCGATCCGTTCACCGCACGCGCGGGCCCGTTTCGAGTTGGGTGATCTGGCGGAATTCAGGGCCCGCCATCCGGGGCTGGCGGCAGTGGTTACCGCGGCGGATGTGCCGAACAACCGGTTCGCGATCTTCCCCGAGTTACGTGACCAGCCGGTGCTCGCCGATGCGGAAGTCCGATTTCGCGGTGAAGCGGTGCTGCTGCTGGTCGGTGAGCAGGACGCGGTGATGTCGGTGGACGCCGCCAGCCTGCCCATCCGGTGGCAGGTGCTGCCGGCCCTGGAGGAAAGCGCCGCGGCGCTGGCAGCCGCGGCTGCCGACCCGGCCGATGCCCTGCATGCGCGCTGGCCGGACAACGTCCTCTGCCGGGGCCGGGTGAATGCGGGGGACGTGGACCAGGCGATGCGGCATGCCGCTGCGGATGCGCGGCATGCCTGCCTCGAAGTGCGCACGCGTCACGTGGAGCATGCCTACATCGAACCGGAGGCCGGCTATGCCGTCTGGAAGGGCGATCGGCTGCATATCTTCGTCTGCACGCAGACGCCTTACCTCGACCGGGATGAGGTCGCGTCGGTCATGGGGATCTCGCCGGAGCGCGTGCGCATCGAGCCGTCGGCGATCGGTGGGGGGTTCGGCGGCAAGCTCGACATGTCCGTCCAGCCGCTGCTGGCGGTGGCTTCCAGGAAAACCGGGCAGGCGGTGCGCACCGTCTGGGATCGACCCGAATCGATGCAGAGCACGACCAAACGTCATCCCGCGCAGATGAAGGCGCGCGCTGTGTGCAGCGCGCAGGGCGACCTGATCGCCTACGATTTCGAGGCCGACTTCAACACCGGCGCCTATTCGTCCTGGGGGCCGACGGTCGCCAACCGGGTGCCGATCCATGCCAGCGGTCCCTATCGGGTGCCTCATGTGCGGGCCTTGACGCGGGCGGTGATCACCAACAACGCGATCGCCGGTGCGTTCCGTGGTTTCGGCGTGCCGCAATCGACGGTGATCGGCGAAGCGCTGATGGACGAACTGGCCGGTGCCTGCGGCCTGGACCCACTGGAATTCCGCTATCGCAACGCGCTGCGGGCCGGGGACACCACGCCCACGGGCCAGCGGCTCGATGCGAGCGTCGGGTTGCGGGCGTGCCTCGATCGCTTGCGGCCGTCCTGGCAGGACTCGTCATCGCGGGCGCGGTCGTTCAATGCCACCGTGTCGGCAGGCGGCTCGGCGCTGCGTCGTGGCGCCGGCATCGCCTGCATGTGGTACGGCATCGGCAACACGGTCATTGCCAACCCGTCGACGATGACGGTCGGCCTGCGCCGCAACGGTCGCTTCATGCTCTACAACGGCGCTCAGGAGATCGGGCAGGGCACCTACACCATCATGCCGCAGATCGTCGCGCAGGCATTGGGCGTGCCGGTCGACCTGATCGACCAGATCCACGGCGACACCGACGCCACCGAGGATGCCGGCAAGTCGTCGGCGTCGCGCCAGACCTTCGTCTCCGGCAACGCGGCGATGCTGGCCGGCCTCGACTTGCGCCGCAGCCTGGCGGCAATGGCGGGCTTCTCGGAATGCGCGGAGGCTGCCGCCCTGCCGGTCCTGCGAATCGCCGGCGGCTCGGTGATCCTTCGCACACCCGCCGGTGAAGAGCGACGGTTGCAACTGGCCGCGCTGGCGGCCGATCACCGCGGCGACCTGGCCGTCGGTTCCGGTACCTTCAACCCGCCGACCGTGCCGCTGGACGAGAACGGGCAGGGCGTGCCTTATGCCACCTACGGCTTTGCGGCCCAGGTTGCCGAGGTGGAAGTCGACCTGGAACTGGGTACGGTGAAGACGCTGCACATTTACGCCGCCCACGATGTCGGCCGGGCTATCAACCCGACCTTGACCGAAGGGCAGATCCACGGTGGCATCGCCCAGGGCATCGGCCTGGCCCTCATGGAGGAGTACGTCAGCGGCCGGACCGACAACCTTCATGACTACCTGATCCCGACGGCCGGCGACGTGCCGCCCATCACCACCTGGCTGGTGGAGGACCCGGAGCCGCTCGGCCCCTATGGCGCCAAAGGTGTTGGCGAACCGGCGCTGGTGGCCACCGCGCCGGCGATCCTCAATGCGGTGCAGATGGCGACCGGGGTGCGACTGACCGACCTGCCGGTCACGCCCGCCCGGATGCGTGCGGCCCTGGTGGCCGCTGCCGCCGCGGTAGAACAGGCCGGAGCATGCCGCGCGCGCCGGGACTGAACCAGTCGGAACTGGGCGATGCGGTGCCCGGGCAGGCGCCGATCGTCGCGGCCAGGGCGCCGGAGAAGATGGCGCGCGACAAGATCCAGTGCGATGCCTGTCCGGTACTGTGCCAGATCAGCGAAGGCCGGCTGGGGGCCTGTGACCGCTGGGGCAATGTCGACGGCAAACTGACCCGGACGGACCCGGTGGTGCTGATGCGCCTCGCCTCGGCAGATCCGACGGATCGCGACTCGATGTTCGTGTCCGGCGTCGGCAGCGGCACCACTTATCCCGACTACAAGCCGGCGCCGTTCATTGTCGGTAGCCACCATGACGGCGTCGACCTGGTGACGGTGGTCACCGAAGGCATCTTCAGCTACTGCAGCTTCAAGGTGAAGATCGACACCGACCGTTACCTCGGACCGGAGCAGGCTTCGGTCCGCTACAAGGGCGAAACGGTCGGCCATGTGACGACCATCGAGTACGGCTCCCAGTTCCTCTCGCTCGGCGGCGTGCATCACCTCACCGGCGGGTCCAAGAAGGAGGGGCGGCTGACCTGTGAATTGATGATGAATCTCGGCAACCGGGAGGCCGCGGAACTCGAGATCGAAGGGGGTGCGGCCCTGACGGTGCAGGCCAATCGTGCGCCGATCATCAATGGGGTCGAGGAACAGCGCATGCGTGTGGGCTGCGGTTCCGCCACCATCGGCATCTTCGCGCAGCAGTGGTTCGACCAGCTCGACGAGGTGGTGGTGGTGGACGACCACATCACCGGCGTGCTGACCGAGCACCAGGCCGGGCGCTGCCTCGATATGGCGCCCTCGGGCATCCGCTTGCGGGGGCGCAAGTCCACACCCGGGCGCTACTTCCAGGTCGCCGACCCGGGCACCGGATGGGGTGGCACCGATATCCGCGATCCGTTGGCGATCATCGAAGGCTGGGACGCGAAGGTGGCCAGACCGGGGCTGCGCCTGCTGATGGTGTCGACCACCGGCGAGGACGCCGAGTACTTCGTGCTCGACGACGCGCTGGTGCCGTGCAAGGCGCCGATGCCGGCGGCGGTGCGCAAGGTCGTGGATCGCATCGGTGAGAACTGCGAACCGGCGCTGGCGACCGTGCTGTTTCTCGGTGGCGCCGGTGGCAGCTTGCGGGCCGGTGTCACCGAAAACCCGGTGCTGCTCACGCGCTCGATCAAGAAACTCCTGACCCGGGTCACCTGTGGCGGCGCGCCGGCCTACATCTGGCCGGGTGGCGGCATCACCGTGATGGTGGATGTCGCGCGCATGCCGGAGCGGTCATTCGGCTCGGTGCCGACGCCGGCCATCGTTGCGCCAATCGAGTTCACCATGCGCCGCGACGATTACCGCGCCCTCGGCGGCCACATGGACCGGATCCTCGGCATGGCGGAGGTGGTGGATCACGCCGCGCACCGGGTGATCGCCTGGGACAGCGTCAATCCCTGGCCGCTCGCCAGTTTCGCGTGAGCCGTGGGCGCAGCACCCGGCCGCTGGCGGCTCGATGACGGGCGTTGGCATTTCCAGCATGGTCCGATCGACCTGCTGATCGATTGCGATGGCGACGACTGTGCCTGCGATGCCGCTGTAAACCAGGCCTGGGACCGATTCCAGGGGGTCCTCGCGGAACTGGTCCCGACGCTGGCGCGGCTTCGCAGCCCGCTGGGCGACGACGGTCGCCCGTGCCTGCCGGCTGATGCCGACGCAGTCC
>JBBRJB010000188.1:0-5939 GCA_038220085.1 Burkholderiales bacterium | reverse complement strand
GAGCGCCTTCACCGTCGGGGATCAATTGCTCTGGGGAGCGGCCGAGCCACTCCGTCGAATGGCGCGAATCGTGGTGGATCACACACGTGCAAATGCTTAAAGTTGCTCGTGTAAGTACCTGATGTTACAGTCAAAGTTAATACCCCTGTGAGAGGTGGACTCGTGTCCTCGAAGACAAAACGTATGTCATCCCAGTCGATGTCGCCATCAAAGCCAACCCCTGTTCATCTCGCCACAGCCATCGCAATCGCGCTGGCGGCATGGACAGGCTCGGCCGATGCGGCCGGACTTGGTCGCCTCTCGGTCAACTCTGCGCTCGGGCAACCCCTGCAGGCTGAAGTCGAGGTTACCTCGGTCAGTCCGGAAGAGGCTGCCACCCTCGCGGCCAAGCTGGCGTCGCCCGATGCTTTCAGGGCGGCGGGACTGCAGTTCAATAATTCCCTGGCCGGCCTGCGGATGGCGGTAGAAGAGCGGGGAGGGCGGTACTTCATCAAGGTCACCTCCAGCCGGCCGATCAATGAGCCCTTCGTCGACCTGATGGTCGAACTGAACTGGGCCTCCGGCAAGTTCGTCCGCGAGTACACCTTCCTGCTCGATCCGCCGGAACTGCGCGCGTCGCGGCAGACAGTGGAGGGCGGTTCGGTCGCCAGTGCCCCTCCGGTCGCGCCGGCCGCCAGTGCCCGCCCGACCCCGCAGGCACAGCCGCCCAGGAGTCTGGCCGAAGCCAGCCCGGTGCCGGCACCGGTCCCCGGACGGCCGCAACCGTCGGCTTCGCAGCGCGCGGAGGCGGTAGATCGCGCCGCCGCGGCAGCGCCGGCCGCCACGGCCGGGTCTACCCGCTCTGCCGAGGCCGCCAGGCCCTCGCCGGCGCCGACCGGCCCGGTCGCGTCCTCCGATACGGTTACCGTCGCCCGCGGCGATACGCTGAGTAAGATTGCCGCCGCGCACCGCCCGGCCAATGCTTCGCTCGACCAGACCATCATGGCCATCTACCAGGCCAACCGGTCGGCGTTCATCGACAGCAATCCGAATCTGATCCGTCAGGGGCGCACGCTGTCGATCCCCGAGGCGGCTGCCATCGCCGCCGTGGATGCGGACACCGCTCAGCGTCAACTGCGGGTTGCCGCCCGCGACTTCCGCGCCTACAAGGACCGGCTGTCCGGCGCGACCACCGAAGTTGCCAGTGGCAGTACCGGGACCACCGCGAGCGGCTCCGTGGCCGCCCAGGTGGAGGACAAGGCCGCCCGCAGCGCGGTGTCCGACCGGCTCGAACTGTCGAAATCCTCGGCCGCTACTGGCGGTCAGGCCGGGGCAGTCGGTTCGCGTGACGCCGAGGCCCGAATCGCGCGGGATGCCGCAAATGCCGAATCGAACAGCCGGATCTCTGAACTCGAGCGCAATGTTGCCGATCTGCAGAAGATGCTCGAGCTGAAGAACAGGTCGCTCGCCGACCTCCAGTCTCAACTCGATCAGCAACGGGCTTCCGGCGCCGCCGTCAGCGGCTCGGTGGCCGCGGCCGGCGCGGCCGGTGCCGGGGCGACCAAGCCACCTGCAGCGATGACGAGCCCCTCTGCCGATCCGGCGCGCGAGGCGGCCACCGCCCCGAAGCCCAGCTCACCGTCCACCAGCGCACCGTCCACCAGCGCACCGTCCACCAGCTCACCGTCCACCAGCTCACCGTCCACCAGCTCACCGTCCACCAGCTCACCGTCCACCAGCACATCGTCCACCAGCACGCCCTCCACCACCACACCGGCCACACCCTCCACGACCACGCCCGGCGCGGCGCCTGCCGGGACGACACCGGGCAACTCGCCATCGACCGCTCCCGCGGTCGCGTCCACGCCCACACCCGCCACGCCGGATCCGGCCGGGGCGCCACCGGCAAGTCCGTCGGCTGCATCGGCGTCGTCCACCCCGTCTTCGACCGCCAACGGCACGAATACGGCGGCGCCCGCTCCGGTCGCCGATGCATCCGCGCCAGCCAAGCCGGCCAGTCCGGTTCCGGTTACATCGGCCGAGTCCGTTCAGGAGTCGATGTTCGAAGGCCTGATGGATAACCCGATGGTGCTGCCGGCGCTCGGCGGCCTCGCCCTTTTGGGCGGTTTCGGGCTCTGGCTGGGTCTGCGCCGTCGCAAGGTCGACCGCTTCGAGGACAGCCTGGCGGCGGCCGATGCTTTCACCGCCAACTCGCTGTTCGGCACCACCGGTGGCCAGAGCGTAGACACCACTACGGGCGGCACACAGACCCAGGTGTCGACGATGAGCGAGTCCAGCCCGACCGAGGTGGATCCGATCGCCGAGGCCGATGTTTATATAGCTTACGGCCGTGAAGCCCAGGCCGAAGAGATCCTCAAGGAGGCCCTCAAGCGCCAGCAGGAGCGCCAGGCCATCCGGCTCAAGCTGATGGAGATCTACTCGGGTCGTAAGGATTCCCAGTCCTTCGAAGCCATGGCCCGCGAGATGTACGGCATGACCGGCGGTCAGAACGAGGAGTGGCCCAAGGTCGCCACCATGGGTCTGGCAATGGATCCGAACAATCCGCTCTATTCGGGTGGTTCGCTGCAGTCCGCGGCCAGCACCAGCAGTTTCGGTCGTGCTGCCGCCACATCCTTCGCTGCCGCCAGTTCTGCGGCCGCGGTCGGCAAGATGTCGGCGCGCCCTGGCGACACGATGACCCGCGGCGACGATACCCTGTCACGCCAGGACGATACCCAGATCGGACAGCCGCACACCTTGACAGGACAATCGACCGGTTTCGATACCAGCCGGGATTCAGGGAAGTCCAAGTCGCCCGATACGGCGATGCGGGACCTGGATTTCAATCTCGACCTCGATCGTTCGCTGGAATCCAACTCCAACTCCGCCAAAGCCGATCGGGAGTACAGCGAGTCCATGGACTTTTCGCAGTCCCGGTCAGGACCGCTGAGTGCGATGCCCAACGTCGACCTGCCGTCACTGGATCTGGACGTGCCGTCGTTGCCGCCGTCGCGCGGCCCCGCCGGTGGAGACTTCAGGGACAGCCAGTTGCGCGAAGGCATGCGCCCGAGGACCGGCCCGACGCACGACACTTCGCCGGATCAGGAAATGGACCTTTCCGCCATCGGACTCGACCTGGCTCCGTCGACCATCTCGGGCCCTTCGACGGTAACCGGGGCGGGTTCGGGCCAGTGGCAGGAAATGGCCAGCAAGCTCGACCTGGCCTCGGCCTATGGCGAGATCGGCGACAAGGAAGGCGCGCGTGAACTCCTTCAGGAGGTGGTGCGTGGCGGTGACGCTTCACAGCAGCAGAAGGCCCGGGAACTCCTGGCCAGCATCTGAACGAGTCGCATGATTGAAAGGGGCCGGGGATCTCCCGGCTTTTTTCTTGTGCGTT
Source organism: Burkholderiales bacterium (assembly GCA_038220085.1). GTDB lineage: Bacteria > Pseudomonadota > Gammaproteobacteria > Burkholderiales > Burkholderiaceae_E > Lautropia. The sequence continues at coordinate 2,563 of JBBRJB010000188.1, read as the reverse complement.
GCCCGCGCGCCGGCCTGGGATCGGGCGATCCGATCGTGGCCGCGGGCACATGAACACCGGCTTGCCGACCGCACGATGGGCTTGCGGCCTGTCCTACGAGGGTACGCATTTCTGCGGCTGGCAGCGCCAGCCGCCGTCCCTGCCGGGGAAGCCGGCGCTCCAGAACGTGGTCGAGGAGGCGTTGGCGCAGGTTGCCGGGCACTCGGTGCCGACCCGCTGCGCCGGGCGCACGGACGCCGGCGTGCATGCAGTCCAGCAGGTCATCCAGTTCGACACACCCTCCGGGCGTCCCGCGAGCGCCTGGGTCAGGGGGGTCAATGCTTTCCTGCCGCCGGCAGTGTCGGTCCGCTGGGCAATGCCCGTTGCGCCCGGCTTCGACGCACGCTTCGGCGCGCGGACGCGCACCTACTGGTATCTGCTGATCGATCAGCCGGTGAGACCCCCGCTGTGGCGGGATCGCGCCGGCTGGACCCATCGGCGGCTGGATGGGGACCGGATGGCGGAGGCCGCCGCGTGCCTGGTCGGCAGCCATGATTTTTCCTCGTTTCGTGCCAGCGGATGCCAGGCGAGCAGCCCGATTCGCAATATCGAGTCCATCGAGATCGTGCGGGACGGCCCTTTCCTGCTGATGTCGGTCACCGCAAACGCCTTTCTGCACCACATGGTGCGCAATCTGGTCGGCGCCCTGGTCTACGTGGGCGACGGCCGGCGCCCCGTGGGATGGCTGGCGGAGGTGCTCGAGGCACGCAATCGCACGGTCGCGGCGCCTACCTTCGCGGCGTCCGGTCTTTATCTCGTGGCGGTTCGTTATGATGAACAGTGGCAGTTGCCGATCGATGTCCCGACATTGCGACTATGCGAACTCGTGTGAAGTACTGCGGTCTGGTCAGGCCGAATGATGTCGATGCCGCGGTCGGTATCGGCGCCGATGCGGTGGGTTTCGTCTTTTATCCGAAGAGCCCGCGCTTGCTCGACGCCGCCGTCGCGGCCGACCTGCGTCGAAGGCTTCCGTCCTGGGTGGTGTCGGTCGGGTTGTTCGTGAACGCCGACCCGCGTGAGATCGGTGAGATCCGCAGGCAGGTCGGTCTCGACGTGATTCAGTTGCACGGCGACGAAACGCCGGCCGATGCCCGCGCCTTGCAGGCAACCTGGTGGAAGGCATTGCGGATTCCCGCGCTCCCCGGACAGTCAGTCAGCGTTGCCGAAGGAGGCAGCGGTGCCGTAGGAGGCGGCGTTGCCGAAGGCGAGGCCGATCCGGTTCGCCGCTCCATCGCGGCGTCAATGGAGCGGTATCGGGACGCCGAACTCTGCCTGCTTGACAGCCTGAGCCCTGGGTATGGCGGCAGCGGCAAGACCTTCGACTGGTCCCTGATCCCGCCCGAAGCCGGCAGGCGTCTGATCATGTCGGGAGGTCTGGACGAATTGAACGTCGCTGCGGCCATTGAAAGCATCGCCCCGTTTGCTGTCGACACCTCGAGCGGGATCCAGGGCCAAAACCCCCGCGAGAAGGACGTGGGTAGAATGGAGCAATTCATGGAGGCGGTCCGTCTTGCCGACGGACGCCGTAGACCACACCAGAGATGAAACCATACGACCTGCCTGACGCATCAGGCCACTTCGGCATTTAGGGCGGCAGCTTTGTCGCAGAGACGCTGATACACGCGCTCGAAGAGCTCCGCAGCGCGTATGAACGCTATCGGGAAGATCCCGAGTTCGTGGCAGAGTTCAACGACGAGCTCGAGCACTTCGTGGGGCGCCCCAGCCCCATCTATCACGCGCGGCGGTGGTCTGCGCAAGTCGGCGGCGCGCAGATCTACTTCAAACGCGAGGACCTGAACCACACCGGTGCGCACAAGGTCAACAACACCATTGGCCAGGCCCTGCTGGCGCGTCGGATGGGCAAGCCACGGGTTATCGCGGAAACCGGTGCCGGCCAGCATGGGGTGGCCACCGCCACGATCGCCGCGCGCTATGGCATGGAGTGCGTGGTCTACATGGGTGCGGCCGACATCGCGCGCCAGGCTCAGAACGTGTATCGGATGAAGCTGCTGGGCGCCTCGGTGGTGCCGGTGGAGTCCGGCTCCAGGACGCTGAAAGATGCGCTCAACGAGGCAATGCGGGATTGGGTCACCAACGTGGAGTCGACGTTCTACATCATCGGCACGGTTGCAGGACCGCATCCGTATCCGATGATGGTGAGGGACTTCCAGTCGGTGATCGGCGAGGAATGCAAGGTGCAGATGCCCAGGATGACCGGACGTCAACCGGACCACGTGGTGGCCTGCGTCGGCGGTGGGTCCAACGCGGCCGGCATCTTCTATCCCTACCTGGACAGTCCCGAAGTCCGGCTGATCGGCGTCGAAGCGGGTGGCGAAGGGGTGAACAGCGGCCGCCATTCGGCATCGCTGACAGCCGGCATACCTGGCGTTCTGCATGGCAACCGGACCTACCTGCTGCAGGATGCCAACGGCCAGATAACCGAGACGCATTCCGTGTCGGCCGGTCTGGACTATCCAGGTGTCGGGCCGGAGCATGCCTGGCTGAAGGATTCGGGTCGGGCGCA
>JBBRJB010000187.1:0-5942 GCA_038220085.1 Burkholderiales bacterium | reverse complement strand
AGGAATTCGGCAACCAGTTGCCCGCGCGAAGGCGGCACGACGGCCAGCACCGACCCGCCTTGCCGTCCCGCGACGGTGGAGAGGGTGGCGAGGGTGGCAAGTTCCAGCGGCGCCGGCATCAGCCCAGGGCGCAAGTTGGTCAACGCCGCAATCCGCAGGCCGTCGCCACATTGCCGAAGCCCGAGCCAGGTGCCTCCCCCCTGCAGATCCCTGCCAGCCAGCACGCCGGAACGTGCGCCGTCGTCGCTTCCCCAATAAGCCGCGGGTGCGGCATGCCGGTCGTGGAACTCGTCCCGGTTGGCCGCAAGCACCAGCAGCCACGGGCCCGGCACGTCCGTCGCCAGGCCGATCAGGCACACGGCTCGAACACTTCGTAGTGCCGTTCCCCAGCCACCACCGCACAGATGCCGCAGTCCCGCGCCAGGGCCTCGATGATCGTCTCGAGTTGTTCGTCGTCGCGCTCGTCACGCTCGTCGATCCGGTAGACCTCCATCCAGGTCTGCAGCGCCGGATCGGATTCGAGCGGGCCGGCGCGCCGCATCAGTTCGACCGGCCAGGGCTGCGCGGTCGTGGTCAGGCGGCTGAACGCCTGCAACAGGGCAGGGACGCTCGAGGCCGGGACTTTGTAGTAGACCAGGAAGGCGCGCCGACCCACTCCGGGTGCGCGCCCGTCAGCGGCCATCCGGCTTGTCGCTGGCGGGAATGGCGTACGGCAGCGGCAGCCGTTCTAGCAGGCCGCCCCCCACCCGCAGGCCGGTCTGCGCCGCATTCGCGAGTTCCCCAGGCACAGCAGCAGTTTTACTCTCGAAGAGCAGGATGAAGCGACGGTGGCCCGGCAGGGGCGCGGCCAGCACCACCTGACCGACCGGCTCTGCAGCGTCGCTGTCGGCGCTGGTCACGTCGGCGCCCGGCGAAGGCACCTCGCCGTCACCGACAGCCAGGAACATCCGCCGCTTGAGCTTGCCGAGGTACTGGCTTCTTGCCACGATTTCCTGTCCCGGGTAGCAGCCTTTGCTGAAGCTCACGCCGTTCACCAGCTCGAAGTTCACCATTTGCGGCACGAACAGGTCCTGGCTGGCGGCATTGATCCGGGCCACGCCGGAAACGACTTCGAGCCTGCGCCAGGCCTCGGTCGGCAGCAGTGCCGCCCCTGCATCGCGCAAGTCCGCCAAGGTCTGCGCCAGCGCCGCGCTCGGCACCATGAACATCGAGCGCTCGATCGCGCCCCCGGACCGGTCGCCTGCGCCGACCTCGTCGGCGCCCCCAACCGCGGCCGCGGTGGCGGCATCGATGACGACCGGTGGCAGGCGTACCGGTTCCGCCTGCGGGCTGGTCTGGCTGGCGCCCGCCTGGCGCATCGTCCCGACCAGCGCGATGGTGTCGCTGGCGTTCTCCACCTTGACCTTGGCACGTAGCACGAACATCGTCAGCCGGCGGGCAAACGCCCCGGCAATGTCGCGGCTGCACGCCAGCCAAAACGTCTGCTGTGCCTCGTCACGCCAGATCCAGGCGCTCGCCGTCAACCGGCCCTTGACCGAACAGTAGCCGGCGAGGCGGGTCTCGTCGCCAATCAGGCCTGCGACGTCATTGGTGAGTTGCGCCTGGAGGAAAGCCGCGGCGTCCGCCCCGTGAACCTTCAACAGGCCGTATTCCAGCAGGGGCGTGATACCCGGGCCCCACGGCCGCTCGTCGCGGCCGAATCCGATCTGCGGCCCGTATGCCGGCGGGTCAATGCCCCCGAGGACTTCGCCCCCCAGTGCCGCCGCAAGTCGCGCGACAAATGCGGTCGTTTCCCCGGTGGTCGTCGCCGTCGCCGTCAACTCAGTCACAGATCACTCCAGATTCTCATACGCCACCCCAGGATTGCCGCCAGATTGCCGCACGATTACTGAACGATCGCCGCATGTTCCCTGCAGGATCCCGCTGGCCGGGGCGGCCCGGGGCCGGCCAGAAGTCCCCGGTATTATAGGAACCTTGCGAACCGTCCAACGCTTCCCCCTGATGCGAAAGAGCTTTGCGTTTCTCCTGCGGACATCGTTGCTGCTCGCGCTGGCCGGGGCGCTGGTCGCCGCCTTCCAGTGGTGGCAGTACGGCCACTCGCCGGTCGTGGACGCCGGCAGCAAGACGGAGTTCGAAGTCCGGCGCGGCGAAGGTGGCCGCCGCCTGGCAATGACCTTGCAGAAGGCGGGTGTTCCGGTGCAAGCCTGGGAACTGGCATTGGCATGGCGCCTGCGCGGCGACAGCGCCGCAATCAAAGCCGGCCGCTACCAGCTCGACGGGCCGATGACGCTGGAAGGTCTGATGGACCAGCTGATCATCGGTCAGGCGGACAAGGAGCGGATGGTCGTGCTGATCGAGGGATGGAACTTCCGTCAGGTGCGCGAGGCCCTCGGCAGAGCGCCCGAGTTGACGCAGACGACCCAGGACCTCACCGACGAGCAGATCATCCGCAGGCTCGAGCCGAACGAGTCGCATCCCGAGGGCCTCTTTGCGCCCGACACCTACTCGTACCCGCCGGGCAGCACGGATCTCGAACTGCTGGCGCGCGCCTACAAGCTGCAGCGCCAGCGCCTGGCGAGCGCGTGGGAGAACCGCGCCGCGGACCTGACGCTGGAGAACGAGCGTGAACTGCTGATCCTAGCTTCCATCGTCGAGAAGGAATCGGCACGGGAGGATGACCGGCCGATGGTGTCGTCGGTCTTCCACAACCGGCTTCGCCTCGGCATGATGCTGCAGAGCGACCCCACCACCATCTACGGCATCGGGCCGGCTTTCGACGGCAATCTTCGCCGCGAGCACCTGCGCGCGCAGACCGCCTACAACACCTATACGCGTTCAGGCCTGACGCCGACGCCGATTTCAATGCCAGGCCGCGGCGCCCTCCAGGCCGCAGCCCACCCGGCCGAGTCCAAAGCCCTCTATTTTGTTTCCCGCGGGGATGGCACCAGCGAGTTCTCCAATGACCTCGCCAGTCATAACCGAGCCGTCAATCGCTTCCAGCGCAAGGCCCAATGACCGGCCGCTTCATCACGTTCGAGGGAATAGACGGCGCCGGCAAGAGCACCCACCTGTCGCGCTGCGCCCAATGGCTGCGCACTCGCGGCATCTCCGTCCTGGTCACCCGGGAGCCGGGCGGCACCGAACTGGCGGAACTGATCCGCGACTGGTTCCTGAACCGTCCTACCGATGCGCAGACCGAAACCCTGCTTGCCTTTGCCGCCAGGAGCGATCACTTGAGCCGGGTGATCCTGCCGGCCCTGGCGGCGGGTCAATGGGTCGTTTGCGACCGCTTCAACGACTCCACGGCCGCCTACCAAGGCGCCGGTCGCGAGATCGGCCTGACGCGCGTCGAGCAACTCGAGCACTGGCTGTCGCCGCCACTGCGCCCGGATCGCACCTACCTGTTCGACCTCGATCCAGCGGAAGCCGCCCGCCGCCGCGCCCGGGTGAGGTCGGCCGACCGCTTCGAAGCGGAGGACCTCGCCTTCTTCGAGCGGGTGCGGCGTGGTTACCAGAGCCGGGTGGCGCACGACGACGCCGAGCCCTCGGGGCCACGCCGTTTTCTCAGCCTCGACGCGCGGCGGACACCGGAAGATATCTGGAAACAACTCGAAGAAGATCTCTTAATCCATTGTAAAAAATGGGGATTTTAGAGATGTTTCCGATCCAGACCGAATTGGTTCGTCGCCTGCTTTCCGACCCTCTGCAGCTTGCCCATGCCCTCCTGCTGGTCGGTGCGCCAGGCGCAGGCAAGACGGCGGTGGCTGCGGCGATCGCCAAGGGCCTGCTGTGCGAAACCGCCTTGCAGACCCGGGGCGACCCGATGGCTTGCGGCGCTTGCCCTGCCTGCCGCTGGTTCGATGCCGGCAACCATCCCGACCTCAGGAGTGTCGGTCTGCTGATCAACAAGGAAGGCAAACTGGCCTGGGAGATCTCGATCGACCAGATCCGAGACTTGGAAGGATTCGCCGGCATGTCCGCATTTCGCGACGGCGCGCGGGTCGTCGTGGTGGACCCGGCGCAAGCCCTGAGCGTCCCGGCTGCCAACGCCTTGCTGAAGATGCTGGAGGAACCCGGTGAGCGAACCTACTTCCTGCTGGTGACCCACCGTCCAGACACCCTCCCGGCCACCGTGCGCTCGCGCTGCCGGTTGGTGACCGTCCCGGTGCCGGGCACGGCGGAACTGCAAGCCTGGCTGGCGTCGCAGGCAGGCATCACGACGACCGAGGCGACCCGGTTGCTGGCCTTTGCGGGCGGCTCACCGTTGCATGCGCGCCACCTCGCTGACCCGACCCACCTGACCGCTTATCGGAGCCTGGTAGAGGCGATCGGTTCGCTGCCGGACACTGCAAGCGTCGCTGTGGCCGATCTGGTCTCGGGGGCGAACGTGGAGCATTGGTACCCACTCCTGCAACGCTGGGTCAGCGACCTGGTCAGGGTGAGCGCCGGTGCGGTGCCGAAATACTTTCCCGAGTCGGCGCCACGCCTGCAGCAGTTGCGGCAGCGCAGTTCGCTTCGGGGACTGACGCAGTCAGCGGCAAGGCTGCAGCGCCAGGCGATACTGCTCCGGCATCCGCTGAATCAGCGACTGTTCGCGGAGGAATCGCTTGCCCTGTACCTGGATGCCTTTGACAGACATCACGGCAGTTGACCCGATCGGATTCCCCGATGGATCGCCGCCGCGATCACGGCGAAACGGCGGAACCGACATGATCAATACAGCCATCGAATCCGAACCTCCAGCGAAGGCCGCGGCGCGGCCGAGCGTCATATCGCTTTCGATCAAAGAGAAAGGCGCGCTGTACGCGGCTTACATGCCGTTCGTGGAGTTCGGGGGCCTGTTCGTGCCGACGCAGCGCCCGGCGCAGCTCGGCGACGACCTCTACGTGGTCCTGACCCTGATGGACGATCCGGCCAAAGTCGCCATCCCGGGGAAGGTTGTCTGGGTCACGCCGGCCGGCACCACCGGGCGTCAGCAGGGCATCGGCATTCAGTTCAGCAAGACCGAAGCCAGCATCCAGGCGCGGTCCAAGATCGAGGACCTGCTCGGATCCACGCTAAAATCGTCGCGTTCGTCCAATACGGTCTGAGTTCAACGCCCGGCTTCCGGGATGCCGATGTTCGTAGATTCCCACTGCCATCTCGATTTTCCGGAACTGACCCAACGCCTTCCCGAGGTGCTCGCCAACATGGCGGCAGCGCAGGTGGAGCACGCGTTGTGCATCAGCGTGACGCTCGAGGACTGGCCGAGGGTGGCCGCACTCGCCGCCGATCATGAGCAACTCAGCGCTTCCGTCGGCGTTCATCCGGACAACGAGGGCGTACAGGAGCCGACGGTCGATCAGCTGGTCAAGCTGAGCCGCGGCGACAAGATCGTCGCCATCGGCGAGACCGGCCTCGACTACTACCGTGCCACCGGCGACCTATCCTGGCAGCGGGAGCGCTTCAGGACGCATATCCGCGCGGCGCGTGAGGCGGGCAAGCCGTTGATCATCCATACCCGGGCCGCCAGCGAAGACACGCTGCGCATCATGCGGGAGGAGCGTGCTGGCGAAGCCGGCGGGGTGATGCACTGCTTTACCGAGAACTGGGACACCGCCCAGGCTGCGCTCGACTTGGGCTTCCACATTTCAATGTCCGGCATCGTCACCTTCAGGAATGCGGCCGTGGTGCGGGACGTCGCGGCCCGGATTCCCGACGACCGATTGCTGATCGAGACCGACTCCCCCTACCTGGCGCCGGTGCCCAATCGCGGCAAGACCAACGAGCCGGCCTGGGTAGTCCATGTCGCGGCGACGCTCGCCGCCTTGCGCGACACCCCGGTCGATGCGATTGCCCGGACCACGACCGGCAACTACCATCGTCTGTTCGGTCTCCATTGAGCCCTCACCACCAATCGGGAATCATGGTCCTCTTCTGGATCGGGCTCGCGCTATTGCTTG
>JBBRJB010000186.1:0-5946 GCA_038220085.1 Burkholderiales bacterium | reverse complement strand
ACGACAGGCCGTAGATCCGCGCATTCGAGCCGTTCACCAGACGCAGACGCACGAGGCGCTCCCTCATACCAGGTGAACTTGCCGACCAGGATTCTTGCGAGCACTTCTTTGAGTGGCAGCAGCGGACTTTCAGTCGAACGGGAAGAACCAGAGCAGATCCAGCGCACGCTCGCTGCCGGCGCGAACGCTCAAGGACAGGCGGTCGGTGATCTCGTACTGCAGCTTGAGGATGTTCCAGACGCCGCGAAGGCTCTGTTCGCAGACGGCAAGCAATCCCGCGGACAGCGGCGGGCCGACCTTCGCCGCCAGGCTGCGATTATCTGCGCTGCCCGTTTCCGACCCGGGACTGTCGCCGACTGCGACGAGGTCGACGGCGGGATCGGCCAGGTCACCGTCGTACACGATGCGGCCACGGCTGATCCTGAGGGCACGACCGTCGACCCGATAGCTGCCGTCGACGAGATCCACCGCGCCGCTCGCCCGCGGCGCTTCGGGCGACCGGCCTCTCAGGCGTATTGCCCCGCTCAGCCCTGCTTGCATGCCGGCGCCCGACACCCGAAAATTCCGTCCGAGGTCGACGCCGACGTCGGTATCGACGGTGAACAGGCGCAGTGCCGCCGGCGACGACCCGTTGGCAGGCGCCGTGATGCCGATCTTGCGGATGGCCGGATCCGATGACGGCGGGTCAGATGACGCCGATCCGGAGGCCGCAATCGACGCCGGACCGTCCGGCCGATCCCGGCCGCCATCGCGCCCATCGTCGCTCCCATCGCTCCCATCGCTCGCATCGCGCGCATCGTCGCGCGCGTGTCGCCGCTTGCCGTCGAGGACGATGGTGCCCTCGTCCGCCGCCAGGCGGCCGATGATTTCGAGCGTCCGGCCCGCCAGGACCGCGGTGGTGCTCCCGGACAGCACGATGCGTTGTCCGCTGTCCAGCGGTATCGCCAGCCGGTCGACCACGACCCGGGCCTCGCTCGATCCGGCAGCTGGAGCCTGCAACAGGCCGCTGATAGCGACATTGCCGCCGCCCTCCCCGCCTTCGAACCGCAGCATCCTGACGTCGACCCGGTCGCCCACGAACTCTGCCGCCAGCACGCCGTTGCGCAGGCGCATCCCCAGCGTCGGTTCATGCGCGCTCAGGTTGTTGCCGGTGATGATGCCGTCGGCGTGCGGACGGGTCAGCGTTCCGGCCAGCTTGAGCTGGGCGTCAACGGCGCCATCCACCCGCCAGCGGTCTCCCTGAAGGGGCGCGATCCAGCGAAACGAGTTCATGGCGACATCCAGCCGGCCCGCGAGCGGGCTGTGCGAGAGCGACGACCTTGCCCACACCGGCGCTCCCCGGCTCTGCAGCGTCGTCCGGGCGTCGAGCGCTATCCGGCCGACGCTGTCGCCGGCCACGTTCACGATCAGGCTGGCAACGTGCCCCTGCAGGCTGGCGCTGGCGCCCAGCGTCCGCAGCCCGGCGCTGACCGGCGCCTGCCCGTCCGCACCACTCACCCAGAGGTCGCCGCTTTCGCGCTGCAACTGCACGGTACCGCGCCAGTCCGCGGCCGTGGCGTCGGCCAGGTTTCCCTGGAAATCGATCGCCGCGCCCAGCAGCAGGTCGGGGGCACCGGGAGGCCGGGCATCGAGCTCGGGGCTGTCGACGAGGGCGGCGAGCCAGCGGGTCGCGATCCCGCTGGCGTCTGCCTTGAGTGTGACAAACGAGTCGTCCCAGTCGAACTGCCGGACGACCAGTCTTGCGCCGGGAAACCGGAAGCGACCGTCCCGCATGCTTGCGCGGCCGCCGCCCACCTGGAGCGCGAACGGTGTCAGCGACCGGAGGGGTGCACCGCTATCGCCCGACTCCGCACGCGCGCCCGCGTCGGGAGCCATCCTCAGCAGCGGATGCAATGCCGACAGCTCGAGCACCCTGCCACGCCAGACACCGTCCAGGCCGAGGCTGCCGCGCGCGGACGCTTGCAGGCGCTGGTCCTTGCCGACCGCCTCGAGCGCGACGGTGTGATCGGCGTAGGCGCCGCGGACGGCTGCGGTCAACCGACCCAGCCGGACGATGCGCGCCGGCGCAGTCGCAGGCCCGATCTCAGTTGCAGGCGCAGGCGCAGTCGCATGCCCGGTCGCCGCCGATGATGTGGCATCTGGCGCCGCTTCAAACTCGACGTCCGTGAGCGAGGCGCGCAGATCGAGGTCCCCGGCCCCGAACCGCTGCGTCGTCAGCTCCAGCGAAGCGGCAGCAGTGCGTGCGCGCAGCCCGCCTGCCCCGACGGACAGCCGTCCGGCATCGACGCGGGCCTGGACCGCGGGATCGAGCAGCGGCCCGCTCAACAGCACGTCCGCCTGCAGGCCGCCTGCCATGCGTGAATCCAGCTGACCGGCCCGGGATGTCGCGAGCTTCAGGCGCAACTGGTCGGACGCCACGCCGAGCGAGCCCGCCGCTTCAAGGCTGGCCTCACCCCACTGAAGGGTCGCGGCAACCGCGGTCAGCCGCTGCGGCCGTCCGTCCGCGAGAGACACGGTGGCGCCCAGCGTGCCGGCCAGAGGAAGCTCGCGAAACCGGCTGTCCTGCAGGCGGATCGTGGTGGCAACCGCGCCGCCGCCCGGGCCCGCTGCAGGGCCGCGCGCCTCCCAGGTGCCGTTGAGCAGCGCCGGCGGCATCGCGATCAGTTGGCTGGGATCGAAATCGCGGAAATCGCCGCGCAGGTCAAGCGGCCAGGAAGGGGCCGCGCCGACGGTGCCATCGAAGCGCGCACGACCGCGTCCGGTCATGGATCGGACCTGCGCCTGCCGGATCTGCACCCGCCCGCGTGTGTAGTCAGCCGTCATGTCGGCGGCGAGCCTGTCGTCGCTCGCACCCAGGTTCAGCCTGATGCCCGCGGCTGCGCGCGTGGCCGTGCCGCTCGCGGGCGCAGCCGCGCCCGGCACGAGTGGTTCAAGCGGTTCAAGCGGTTCGAGCGGTTCGAGGGTCAGCCGGGCCTGAACCGTGCGGGGCGCAAGGCCGCCGTCGATGCCCTGCAATCGCAGACGGTCGCTGTTGAGCGCGAACCGGAAATCCGCCGGCTCGAACCAGCCGTCGCCGGCCATGTCGCCCATGGGTCCGCTCGCCTTCAGTCCGTGCACTTCCAGGCGCCCGTCGAGAATGGCCACCACGGCCTTGGCGGCAGCCAGCGGCAACCGCCTGCGGTCGATAGTGCCGGCCGCCGTGTTGGCCAGCGTCACCGGCCCGATCACCCAGGGCCGGCGACCGCTCGCCCAGACCGGCATGACTTCGAGGTCGAGCCCGGCGGTCAGGCGGGTCGCGGGCAACGACCGGTCGTATCGTGACAGGTCGAAGTCCTTCAGGTCCAATCGCACTTGTCGAAGCGGGCGCGGTTCGAACGCGTAAACGACGCCGCGCGCCTCCACCGGCGCGCCGGCGAAGACCGTGCTGGCGCGCACCGCCAGTTCCTCCAGGGGGCCATTGAGCCGCAGGTCCAGACGCAGTGGCTGCGGCTGCAGACGCGGCAGCGGCAACTGGATGACGAAGCGGCCATCGGTGGCGTAAGGCGCACGCGACAGCAGCGCGACATCCCCGCGAATGGCCACTCGCGACTCGCCCGCAACCAGTTGGGCGTTCAGCAGGCCAGCGTTGATCCGGTCACCCTCATGGGCGAAGACGACCTCGAGGTCACGCAGTTCGAGCGGCCGGCCGCCGGCCTCGCGAACCATCAGCCTGCCCACCTCGAGGCGTTCGATGGCAAAGGGCAGAACAGGGTCGAGCACCATGCCCAGGCGGATCGGCTGGCGCGGCTGGCCGGCCGCCACAGAGAGAGTGACCTCGACGTTCGCCGCGCTCGCGCGGGTGATCCGCGCAAAGCCGTCGAGCAGGGCGAGCGGCTGGTAGGCCAGCCGCAGCGAGGTCACGGTGACGTCGACGCCGTCGGCCAGCCATTGGACGGAATCGGCCGAGACCTCCTCCAGGACCGATCCCGCAATACCTTCGATTCTCAGCCGGCCCCCGGACAGGTCGACCGCCTGCTGTGCTGCCCATTGCAGCGTGACCGTGCGACTGGCCAGGAAGGCCGCGCCACCCAGCAGCAGCGCCAGCCCGACCAGGCCCCAGCCGAACAGCCCCAGCAGCCGGCCGGCGACGGATCGGCGAGGGGCCGGCTGGTCATTCATCTGGAAATGCGGCGGCCCACGCGCTCGAACTCATGGCTGCTGTCCTCGACTGAACCATCAACCGCCCGACCCACACGGTGAAATGCGGGATTGTGAACCACCCCGCACAAAATCGGGGCAGCGAAGTACCGGGTCAGACCACCACGGTAGCCGCCGCGCCGGCCTGCCGCCCGACGACGGCGCCGAGGTGCACGGCCGTTTCGCCGGCCTGCCTGAGCGACAGCAGGGTCGCGTCGAGGTCGGCCGCGGCAACCGCCAGCACCATGCCAATGCCGCAGTTGAAGACCCGATGCATTTCACCGTCCCGGATGCCGCCGGTGGCCTGCAGCCACTGAAAAATGGCGGGGCGCTGCCACGCATCGCCGCGGATCTCGGCCTGCAGCGCCTCCGGCAGCATGCGCGGCACGTTCTCCAGCAGGCCGCCGCCGGTGATGTGGGCCATGCCCTTGACCGGGTTGGCCGGGCCGCGCAGCAGTGGCAGCAGCGACTTCACGTAGAGGCGCGTCGGCGCCATGATCCAGTCGGCAAGCGGCTTGCCGTCCAGCGGCTGCTCCAGCGCGGCGGGGGTGATCTCGCCGAAGGCCTTCTCGAGTACCCGCCGGATCAGCGAGTACCCGTTGGAGTGCGGGCCCGAGGATGCCAGCCCGATCAGCTGATCGCCCGCGAGGATGGCGCTGCCGTCGATGATTTCGCTTTTCTCGACCACGCCAACCGCGAAACCGGCCAGGTCGAATTCGCCGTCCGGATACATTCCCGGCATTTCCGCGGTCTCGCCGCCCAGCAGCGCGCAGCCCGACTGCTCACAGCCGGACGCCACGCCGCCAATGACGGCGGCGGCGGTATCGACGTCGAGCTTGCCGCAGGCGAAGTAGTCCAGGAAGAACAGGGGTTCCGCGCCCTGCACCAGGATGTCGTTGACGCTCATCGCCACCAGGTCGATGCCGATGGCGTCATACCGGCGCAGCGCGAATGCCAGCTTGAGCTTGGTGCCCACGCCGTCGGTGCCCGAGACCAGGATCGGTTCCCGGTACCCGGCCGGCACCGCGAACAGCCCGCCGAAACCGCCGATACCGGACAGCACGCCCGGGCGGCGGGTTCGCCGGGCCAGCGGCTTTATCCGCTCCACCAGGGCGTCCCCGGCGTCGATGTCGACGCCGGCGTCACGGTAGGAGAGCCCGCCGGTATCCACCCCGCCCGACTGCAATGCCTTGGATGCGTCCGTCATCACCTGCCCGCTGGTCAAACCGCCATTTTAGCCGGACTAGAATGGCGACCATGTCCCGCCGCCCGCGCCAGCACCGACGCCCGTCATGAGCCAGCTGACCCTGGACTTCGGGCCGCCGCCCCCGCCTGCACTCGCCAACTTCGTGGCCGGCCGCAACCGCGAGTGCCTCGCCGCACTGCAGGCGCTGCTCGCGCAACTGCGCTCCGGCCAATCGCCGGACGGCCGGTTCATCTACATCTGGGGGCCAATGGGCTCGGGCAAGAGCCACCTGGCAGCCGCGCTCGAGTCGAACCGGCTGCCGCAATTGTGCATCGTCGACGACTGCCAGCGGCTCTCGCCCCCTGCCCAGGAAGCGCTGTTCCACCAGTTCGACGCGATGATGCAGACGCCCGCAGCAGCGCTGGTCGGCTTCGGCGACGAGGCGCCCGCCCGCCTGCCGGTGATGCCGGAACTGGCGAGCCGCCTGAGTTGGGGCATGGTGTTCTGCCTCGAGCCGCTGGCCGACGACGAATTGCAGGCAGCGCTCGAGCAGGCGACACGCGAGCGGGGGCTCGCGATCGGCG
>JBBRJB010000185.1:0-5954 GCA_038220085.1 Burkholderiales bacterium | reverse complement strand
AGGACCTGCTGCAACAGGATATCCCAGTTCATCCGCAGTCTTCCCGCTGAAGTCTCAATGGAAACCTGCCGCGGCCCGGAGACCCCAGGCCGCGTCCCGGATGGCGGCGTTGCTCGGAGTTGCTCGCAGTTGCGACAAGCGGACCGATTCTAATGACATTACCCTGGCAGACTTCAAAATATGGCCGTGTCAGGGTTTGCACCATGCGGTTCGCACCCACGCGGGCAAAAAAAACCCCGGAGGGTGAATCCGGGGTCAAACCAGCCAGGGAGGAAAAAAACCTTCGACGGCATGGCCTTGTTGTTGATTCGGCGGCCTTGCTGTCCGACGCTCGGTGTGTCGCGTCCTTGCCACGCAATGTATCGACTCGGACGGCCACGGGCACGCCATAGGCGACCACTGGATGGCCGCGACGGACGAGCGGCAGAAATGTAAGCGGCGGATTGCCGGCGTCGGCTGACAGAGTCGATCCGCAGTTCAGCAAGCCCCCGCGAATGAGGACAGCAGGCAGCAAAAAAAAAAGCACCCGAAGGTGCTCCTTTCATCCGGCCGTATCGGCGCTACTTCTGTTCCAGCACCCAATTGACCAGGCGGGTGGCTTCTTCCGCCGACACCTGGGGGTTGGCCGGCATCGGGATCTGGCCCCATACCCCCACGCCGCCGTCGCGCACCTTCCTGGCAAGCTTGGCGGATGCATTGCGGTCAGAGGTGTATTTGGCGGCGACGTCCTTGTAGGAAGGGCCGATCAGTTTCTTGTCGAGCGCATGACAGGCCATGCAGTTCTTGGCGCGGGCGAGTTCCGCATCGGCATGGGCCGGTTGGCTGGCGGCGAGGCCGGCGGCGAGCGCTGCCGCGCACACCGTCAACCGCCACACGGGCGATCGACGGAATTGCCGATCCGATGCTGCTGATGCCTGTTCGCTCACCTGAGGGACTCCTGACGCGTCGATCCTGGCATTGTAACGATCCCGACCGCCGAGAAGTTGACTGCTGCCGCCTGGCCGGCGCGGATAGCCGGAGGTCCGATCGATGCCTACATTAGGCTCGTGACCCAAGGCGGAAAGGAGTCTTCGATGTACCTGGTCTGGTTAGGCACCGCGCTGGTGGTGATGAAGTGGCTCGAAGTGGGGCCGGTAACCGATCTGTCGTGGTGGTGGGTGCTGGCGCCGCTGGGTGTTGCGCTCGCATGGTTCGAAGGGCTGGAGAAGCTGTTCGGGCGCGATCGTCGCCAGGTCGCGATGGCGGACTTCGAGAAACAGGCACAGGAACGCGTCGCGCAGGCGTTCAAAGTACCAGGCAAACGTTGAAGTCGACGGCGACCCGGCGAAACCCGCCTCCACGGGCAGACGCCGGTGCTGCTGTTGCGGTCTTCAGTCGCCGTCCAGCACGGCGCCCTTGCTCGCACTGCTGGAGAGCCGGTAGAACTTGCTGAGCACGCCGCGGGTATAGCGGGGCGCCGGCGCCTTCCAGGCGGCCTTGCGGCGGGCGATCTCGGCGTCGTCCACGTGCAAGCGTAGTGCCAGTTCCCGGGCATCGATGGTGATCGTGTCACCTTCCTCGATCAGGGCAAGTGGTCCTCCGATCGCCGCTTCCGGGGCGACGTGACCGACCACCATGCCCCAGGTACCGCCGGAAAATCGTCCGTCCGTGATCACGCCCACCGATTCGCCCAGGCCCGCACCGATCAGTGCCGAGGTGGGAGCGAGCATTTCGGGCATGCCCGGCGCGCCCTTGGGCCCCAGATAACGCAGCACCATCACGTCACCGGCCTTGATGCGGTCGTCCAGGATGGCTTTGAGCGCCGACTGCTCGTCGTCGAACACGCGGGCGGGCCCGGTGATGGCGGGGTTCTTCAGACCGGTGATCTTGGCGACGCAGCCCTCCGGCGACAGGTTACCCTTGAGGATCGCCAGGTGGCCTTCCTTGTACATCGGCTTGTCGATCGAGCGGATCACCGTCTGGTCCGCCGGCGGCTTGGATGGCACCGAAGCCAGTTCCTGCGCCAGCGTCTTGCCGGTGATGGTCATGCAGTCACCGTGCAGCAGGCCCGCGTCAAGCAGCATCTTCAGTACCTGGGGGATGCCCCCCACCCGGTGCAGGTCGGTGGCCAGATAAGTTCCCGACGGCTTGAGGTCGCAGATGACCGGGACCCGCTTGCGCATGCGCTCGAAGTCGTCGATGGTCCATTCCACCCCGGCCGAATGCGCGATCGCCAGGTAATGCAGGACCGCGTTGGTCGAGCCGCCGGTGGCCATGATCAGTGCGACGGCATTCTCGATGGACTTGCGGGTGACGATGTCGAGCGGGCGCCGGTTGTTGCGCACCGCGTCGATAAGCACGCGCGCGGATTCCGCGGACGAATCGGTCTTCTCCTGATCCGGGTTCGCCATGGTGGAGGAGCCGAGCAGACTCATGCCCAGCGCCTCGAACGAGGACGACATGGTGTTGGCGGTGTACATGCCGCCGCAGGAACCGGTGCCGGGAATCGCGTTCTTTTCGATGCCTTCGAAGTCCTCCTGCGCAAGGCGGCCTCGTGAGAACTCGCCGACCGCTTCAAACACCGACACGATGTTGAGGTCCTTGCCCTTCCAGTGTCCGGGCTTGATCGTGCCGCCGTAGACGTAGATCGCGGGTACGTTGCAGCGGACGATCCCCATCATGCCGCCGGGCATGTTCTTGTCGCAGCCGCCGATGACAACCACGCCGTCCATCCACTGGCCCTGGACTGCCGTCTCCACGCAGTCGGCAATCACCTCCCGCGAGATGAGCGAGTACTTCATGCCCTCGGTGCCCATCGACATGCCGTCGGAAATCGTCGGCGTCCCGAATGTCTGGGCATTGCCGCCGGCCGCTTCGATCGCCGCTTCGGCGGCGTCGCTGAGCTTCTGCAACCCCGAGTTGCACGGCGTGATGGTGCTGTGCCCGTTGGCGATGCCGATCATCGGCTTGGCGAAGTCCGACTTCTCATACCCCATGGCGTAGTACATGGAGCGATTAGGCGCGCGGGCGCTGCCCTCAGTGATGTTCTTGCTGCGGCGATTGGCGGTCATGATCAATGTCTCGTTCGCGTGGGGTGGCGCGCATCGGGTGGCGCTGAGCTTGGTAATATACCGTCCGTCGTCGCCTCGTCACAGTGGGCGGCCCGACCGGCGCCGATTTCCCCTATGCTGATCCATCCCAACTTCGATCCGATCGCGCTTCAGATCGGTCCGGTCGCCATTCGCTGGTACGGTCTCATGTACCTGGTGGCCTTCGCCGGTTTCTACTTCCTTGGGCGCTATCGCCTGAACCGGATGTCGGCGACCAGTCCGCTTGCTGCGCTCAAGCCCAAGGACCTGGAGGACGTGCTCTTCTACGGTGTGCTCGGGGTGGTTGTCGGTGGCCGTCTGGGCTATGTACTTTTCTACAAGCCGGCTTACTACCTTCAGCACCCGCTCGAAGCGCTCGCGATCTGGCAAGGGGGCATGTCGTTTCATGGCGGACTGCTCGGCGTGCTTGTCGCCTGTGCGCTGTATGCGCGGCGACGCCGACTTCGCTTTCTCGACCTGATGGACTTCGTCGCCCCGCTTGTCCCGATCGGGCTTGCCGCAGGGCGCATGGGCAACTTCATCAACGGTGAACTCTGGGGCCGTGCCGCCAGCGTCCCGTGGGCGATGGTATTTCCGCAGTCCGGCAGCAGCGAGCCCCGGCATCCGTCGCAGCTCTACCAGTTCCTGGGCGAAGGCCTGTTTCTGTTCGCCTTCCTCTGGTGGTTTTCGTCGCGGCCGAGGCCAACCGGCGTCGTTTCGGGCGCTTTCCTGATCGGCTACGGCGTGCTGCGGTTCCTGGCCGAGTTCGCGCGCGAACCGGATGCGTATCTCGGTCTGGTGCTCGGCCCCTTCACCATGGGGCAACTGCTGTGCGTGCCGATGGTCGCAGCGGGGACCTGGCTGGTCCTCAGGCGTTCTTCTTCATCATCTTGAGCAGCCGTTTCCAGTGTGCCGGTTCAACCGGCGTGATGGACAATCGGTTGCCGCGCTTGAGTACCAGCATCTCCTGCAGGTCCTCAGCCTGCCTCAACTCGGCAAGCGTCAGGACCTCGATCTTATAGAGCGCTCGGACGTCCACCAGGGTCCAGCGCGGCTCGGCCGGTTTGGATTTCGGGTCGAAATAGTCGGATGCGGGATCGAACTGGGTGGGGTCGGGATAGGGCGCGGACGAAACTTCGGCGACACCGGCAATACCCGGCACCGCGCAACTGGAGTGATAGAACAGTACTCCGTCGCCGACCCGCATCTCGTCGCGCATGAAATTGCGCGCCTGGTAGTTGCGCACGCCGACCCAGGGAACAGTGGCGTTCTCCGCGCTCAGCGCATCGTCTATGGAGCACTCACCAGGCTCCGATTTCATCAGCCAGTGACGCATCAGCAGTGGCGCGTGGAAACGCGATGAAAGAGGTACCCCGCCTGTGCCGGTCGGCCGGCATCCTGAACCGACGAGTTCAGGGCGGCACAGGGAGCTGACACATCAGGTTCGTCCGTGAGGACGATCACAACAGTGCCAAGCGTTTTTTCCCTGCACCTAATGCATCGCATTGGTTCAAGGAATGTATGGCCGTAGCGAACACCGCAGGGTAGCGCTCAGTATACGCTTCGCGGACGAACGCGCGTCAATTTACAGGCCGGATAGAAAAGGATTTCCTGCTAGAAAAGACTTTCCTGTCTGCGGATCTCGAGTTCGAGTTCCTCGCTCATCTCGCTGATACGGTTCGACACCTCGCTCGACACGGTGGGGGCGCGTTCCTGTCCCAGGAATTCATAGGCCAGTTGAAGCGCGGCATTGACCGCGATGCGATCGAGCCCGGAGGCCTTGCCCGCATCACGGATCTCGCGCATCTTGTTGTCCACCAGCCGGACCGCTTCCATCAGGCGCGGGCGCTCTGCGGCCGGCACCTGCAACTTGAACACGCGCTCCAGGATCTTGACTTCGAGCTGATCCAATCTGACTCCTCGGGGACTTGCTTGAGACGTTGGGAGAAGGCTGCGCGTGACTGAACGACCGGATTGATGGCTCAGCAGGCGTGACGAAAGGCTCTCAAGAAACAAAAATGTTTTTTCACGAACGCCGAGCGCATTCATGCGGTTCGGATGCTCCTAGCCTTCGCTTTCCTCTGCAATCGGCAGACGCGAGAGCGCGGATTCGACTCGCGCGCGCGCTTCGGCGACGCGCTGTTCGAGGTCGGCGCGGGCGGATACGGAGTCGCCCAGGCGGCCTTTCAGGGTCCGGTTTTCCTCAGCAAGTCGGCGGGCGATTTCGACCAGGCGGGAGACACGATCGCCAAGCACCTGGAGTTCTTTGTCCATGTCGTGGGATGGTAGGGATTCGAAACAGGCCGGTCAAGCGCGTGACCGGCCAGGGGCGTCCGTCCGCTCGGCGGGCGGGAAGGGCGGATGCCGCGCCGGGTTACGGCAACCGTGCATCCGGTCGGACAGTAGAATACACGGTCAACCGAGCAGGCCCATGGTGCACCGCTTCAGCATTACGATTTCAACTTCCGGCAGCGCGTGCAGATCGCTTACCGGGGTGCAGGAGTGATCTCACGGTTCCTCCCGTTTCTCGTCCTGTTGAGCGCATTACTTGCGCCGCTGCCGTCCCTGGCCCAGGCGCCGGCGGCGGCTCCGGCACGGCCCGGACCGCAACGGGTCGATTCGGTCGAGGCCGAACTGATCGCCGACGTGGCCCAGGCAGTCCCGGGCCAGCCCTTCCGTCTCGGGCTGAGGCTGAAACACGATCCCGACTGGCATACCTATTGGCGCAATCCCGGCGATTCCGGATTGCCGACGCGCTTCGAGCCGACCGGCCCCGCCGGCACCGAGTTCGGCGCGATCACCTGGCCCGCGCCGCGTCGATTGGCCATCGGTGACCTCGCCAACTACGGTTACGAGAACGAAGTCGTGCTCTCCCGGCCAGTGGCA
>JBBRJB010000184.1:0-5960 GCA_038220085.1 Burkholderiales bacterium | reverse complement strand
GCTTACGCCTCTTGCTCGCACCAGTCCTGCTTCGGTCATCTCGGCGCTGCCATTCACCTTGTACCGCAAAAGTCGTTTCTCCGCGAACGTCGGGCGCCAATAGGCGCTTGGGAAGCTCCTAGGAGCCGCGATAGGTGGAATAGCTCCAGGGACTGACGAGCAGCGGCACGTGGTAGTGGCCGGCGGCGTCGGCGATGCCGAAGTCCAGGCTGATCACATCGAGGAACGGCGGGTCCGGCAGATCGATGCCTGCCGTGCGGAAGTAGTCGCCGACCTCGAATAGCAGCCGGAACCGGCCGGTGGGGATGGTGTCGCCCGACAGGAGCGGCGCGTCCGTGCGGCCGTCGCGATTGGTCACGTGGTGGCTGACGAGCGAGGTATTGCCGTCCCGGTCCAGGCTCAGCAGCGACAATTGCAGCGCCGCCGCCGGCCGTCCCGAGGCGGTGTCGAGTACGTGGGTGGAAAGTCTGGCCATGGCAGCGGGTTCGAAGTCTCGCCGGATTGTCGCATGGCCCCGGGGGGACGGGACCGGCCCTTGGCTACAATCCGCCGGGTGCGAACCCACCGCCGAGCGAGCCATGCTGACCCTCGATCAATTGAATGCCGCGTCGCCGGAAGCGGCCATGCTCCTGCTGGAGGGGACCTATGAGCGTTCGCCCTGGGTGGTCCAAGGGGCGCTGTCGCAGCGGCCGTTCCGGTCCCTGGCTCACCTGAAGCTGGCATTGAGCCGGGTGGTGGCACAGGCCGACCGTGCGGCACAATTGGCGCTGGTGCAGGCCCATCCGGAACTGGCCGGTCGGGCCATGGCGCTCGGGACTCTCACCGCCGAATCGTCCGGCGAACAGTCCCGCAGCGGCCTGGATCACTGCACCCCGGCCGAGCTGTCACGCCTGCGGGAACTGAATGCCGCCTACAGCGAGAAGTTCGGATTTCCGTTCGTCCTGGCAGTGCGGGGGCCGCGAGGCTCCGGCCTCATCCGCGCGCAGGTCATTGCCACCCTGGCGCAGCGACTGGACGGTCATCCGCAGTTCGAGCTGGCGGAATGCCTGCGCAACATCAACCGGATCGCTGAACTTCGGCTCAACGACAAGTTCGGCACCACTCCCGCCGACGGCAATCTGGTCTGGGACTGGGCTGAAGCGCTGGCCGTCCACAGCGACCCCCCGTTCGCCGAGGCCGGGCAGTTGACGGTGACCTACCTCACGCCTGCGCACCGCGCCTGCGCGCGGCAACTGCTCGACTGGATGGCGCAATGCGGCTTCGACGAGACCGGCATCGACGGCGTCGGCAATGTCTGGGGCCGCTACCTCGCCGGCGGATCGCCGGAAGCTGCCGGCTCAGCGCCGCCGCCGCCGGCGAAGCCGGTGGTGAAGACCCTCTATACGGGCAGTCATTTCGACACGGTGCGCAATGGCGGCAAGTACGACGGCCGCCTCGGCATCCTGGTGCCGATGGCGGTGGTCAGGCGCCTGGCCGGAACCGGTACCCGCCTGCCGTACGACCTTGAGGTGATCGGGTTCGCCGAAGAGGAGGGGCAGCGCTACCGGGCGACCTTCCTCGGATCGGGTGCGGTGATCGGACAGTTCGACCAGCACTGGCTCGAGCAACTCGATGCCGACGGCATCAGCATGCGCGATGCGATGATGGCCGCCGGTCTCGACCCGGCCCGGATTCCGATCTGCCGCCGCGACCCGGCCGAGTCCGGCTTCATCGAGGTGCACATCGAACAAGGCCCGGTGCTCGATGAGATCGACATGCCCCTGGGCGTGGTGACGTCGATCAACGGCTCAGTTCGGCTGGCGGCGGAAATCGTCGGCATGGCCAGCCATGCGGGCACGACGCCGATGGATCGACGTCGCGATGCCGTGGGCGGAGTCGCGGAACTGGCGCTGTACCTGGAGCGGCGAGCGGCCGCGGACGGGGACTCGGTGGGCACGATCGGCATCCTGCAGGTGCCCGCCGGGTCGACCAACGTCGTCCCGGGCCGCTGCCAGTTCACCCTGGACTTGCGCGCGCCCGGGGACGATCAGCGCGATCGGCTGGTCGCGGACGTGCTGGCCGAACTGCACCGCATCTGCGAGCGAAGGGGCCTTCGTTACACCACGGCGGAGACCATGCGCGCCAGCGCCGCGCCCAGCCACCCCGAATGGCAGCGGCGCTGGGAGCGTGCCGTCGCGGCTCTCGGACTGCCGGTCTACCGCATGCCGAGCGGTGCCGGCCATGATGCGATGAAGCTGCATGAAGTGATGCCGCAAGCGATGCTGTTCGTGCGCGGCGGCAACAGCGGTATCAGCCACAATCCGCTGGAATCGATCACGGCTGACGACGCGCAACTGTGCGTCGACGCGTTCGCCAACTACCTGGACCAGCTGGGGCAGCCTCATGAATGAACATCCCGCCGGTGTTCGGGACCGCCACCTGCTGGCGTTGGACGCCTGGGTGGACGTGCATTTCGACGAGGAGGTGGCTTTCCTTGCCGAGCTCGTCAAGGTGCCTACCGATACGCCGCCCGGTGACAACGCGCCGCATGCCGAACGCACCGCGCAGTTGCTTGAGGGATTCGGCTTCACGGTGCAGCGCCACCCGGTGCCGCAGCAGGAGGTCCTGGACTACGGGCTGAAGTCGATCACCAATCTGATCGTGCGCCGCCGGTACGGCGAGGGCAAGTGCATTGCGCTCAACGCCCACGGCGACGTCGTTCCGCCAGGCGACGGATGGACGGTCCCACCCTATGGCGCAATCATCCGGGACGGCCGGCTGTACGGGCGCGCCGCTGCCGTCAGCAAGAGCGATTTCGCCACGTACACGTTCGCCGTCCGGGCGCTGGAAGCCGTGGCCGGCACGGGCGCGGGTCCGCTGGCGGGAAGCGTCGAGCTGCACTTCACCTACGACGAGGAGTTCGGCGGCGAGAAGGGCCCGGGTTGGCTGTTGTCGAAAGGATTGACCCGGCCCGACTATGCGATCGCGGCCAGCTTCAGCTACGGGATCGTCACCGCACACAATGGCTGCCTCCAGTTCGAAGTGACGGTCAACGGCAAGATGGCGCACGCGGCCATTCCCGAGACCGGCGCCGATGCGCTCCAGGCGGCGGTGCGGATCCTCGGCGCGCTGTACGCCTGCAATCAGGATTACCGGCAGGTTCGAAGCCAGGTGCCGGGAATCACCCATCCGTACCTCAACGTCGGGCTCATCAACGGCGGCACCAACACCAATGTGGTGCCCGGCAAGGTGGTGTTCCGGCTCGACCGGCGAAGCATCCCGGAAGAGGATCCGGCGGTCGTGGAGGCACAGGTGCGCCAGGTGATCGCCACTGCCGCAGACGGCCTGCCGGGTATTTCCGTCGACGTGAGGAGAATCCTGCTGGCCAACCCGCTGCGGCCGTTGGCGGGCAACCGTCCGCTCGTGGATGCGCTGCAGCGCCACGCGCGGTCCGTGCTCGGCGAGGATGTCCCGGCTTCGGGGACGCCGCTCTATGCGGATGCCCGCCTCTATGGCGAGGCTGGTGTGCCCACGGTCATGTACGGCGCCGGTCCCCGCACCGTCCTCGAGTCCAACGCCAAGCGCGCCGACGAGCACGTCGAACTGGAGGACCTGCGCCGCGCCACCAAGGTGATCGCGCGCACCTTGCTCGACCTGCTGGGCTGAGATCCCGGCCCTGGTTTTCCGCTATGGCCACGCATGGCCGAGGTCGCTACACTGGCGAAACAACATCGACAACCATCACTGGAGGAATGCCGCATGCAACCGAGACCCTGGGCCAGATTCAGCCTGACCATCCTGCCGGCACTGGCGGCTTTGGGCCTGCCGGCCGGCGCCGCCCTCGCGCAGGATCCGATCAGGATCGGCGAGATCAACAGCTACAAGGCGCAACCGGCGTTTCTTGATCCCTACAAGAAGGGCTGGGAACTGGCGCTGGAACAGGTGAATGCGGCCGGGGGCATCAACGGCAGGAAGCTGGAGATCGTCTCCCGCGACGACGGTGCGACGCCGGGTGATGCGGTACGGGTCGCGGAGGAATTGCTGTCCCGGGAAAAGGTGGACCTGATCGCCGGCGGATTCCTCTCGCATATCGGGCTTGCCCTCACCGATTTCGCCAAGCAGAAGAAGATATTCTTCCTTGCCTCGGAGCCGCTGACCGACAAGATCGTCTGGCAGAACGGCAACCGCTACACCTTCCGTCTGCGGCCTTCCACCTACATGCAGACCGCCATGCTGGTACCCGAGGCGGCCAAGGCGCAGAAGAAACGCTGGGCGGTCGTCTATCCCAACTATGAATACGGCCAGTCCGCCGCGGCGACCTTCAAGGAGCAATTGAAGAAGCTTCAGCCGGATGTCGAGTTCGTCGGCGAGCAGGCACCGCCGCTGGGCAAGATCGATGCCGGCGCGGTAGCCCAGGCACTCGCCGACCTGAAGCCGGACGGTATCTTCAACGTGCTGTTCGGGGCGGATCTGGCGAAGTTCGTCCGTGAGGGCAACACCCGGGGCCTGTTCAAGGACAGGACGGTGGTCAGCCTGCTGACCGGGGAGCCCGAGTATCTCGACCCGCTCAAGGACGAGTCCCCCGAGGGTTGGATCGTGACCGGCTACCCGTGGTACGGCATCGACACCAAAGAGCATGACGCCTTCCTTCAGGCCTATCGCAAGAAGTACGACGACTATCCTCGGCTCGGCTCGATCGTGGGCTACTCGATGGTGACTGCGCTTGCAGCGGGGCTGAAGAAGGCCGGCTCGACCGAGACCGACAAGCTGATCGCCGCTTTCGAGGGGCTCGAGTTCCCGACGCCGCTCGGAAAGACGTCGTTTCGTGCGATCGACCATCAGTCGACCATGGGCGCCTTCGTCGGGCGCACCACCCTCAAGGACGGCAAGGGTGTGATGAAGGACTTCCGCTATGAGGATGGGGCCAAGTTCCAGCCGGCCGACAGCGTCGTCAAGGCACTTCGTCCTGACGCGCCTTGACGCTGGAGGGGCTGCTTTTTCAGCTGCTGAACGGGCTGGCCAGTGCGTCCAGCCTGTTCCTGGTTGCGGCCGGCCTGTCCCTCATCTTCGGCGTCACCCGGATCGTCAATTTCGCGCACGGATCGTTCTACATGCTGGGCGTGTACCTCGCGTACACGATCGTCACCCGCTTGCTCGACGGCCCGCTCGCCGGTTTCGGTGCCTTGGGATTCTGGCTGGGGGTCCTGGCAGCGGCGCTTGCGGTCGGCCTGATCGGTGCTCTGACTGAACTGCTGGTGCTGCGGCGGATCTACCGCGCGCCGGAACTCTTCCAACTGCTGGCGACCTTCGCGCTGGTGCTGATCATTCGTGATGCAGCCCTGGCCTTGTGGGGCAGCGAGGATCTGCTCGGTCCGCGCGCCCCCGGCCTGCGGGGTTCCGTCGTCATCCTGGGCCGCGCGTTTCCGGAGTACGACCTGGTGCTGGTCCTGCTCGGCCCGGTGGTGCTCGGGCTGCTGTGGTGGATGCTGACCCGCACCCGATTCGGCATCCTGATTCGTGCGGCGACGCAGGATCGCGAAATGGTCGGGGCACTCGGCGTCAACCAGTCGCTGCTGTTCACCGCCGTGTTCGCTCTTGGTGCCTTCCTGGCCGGTCTCGGGGGGGCGATGCAACTGCCACGTGAACCCGCCAACCTCGGCCTCGACCTGGTGGCGATCGGCGAGGCGTTCGTGGTCGTGGTCGTGGGCGGCATGGGCAGCATTCCCGGCGCCTTCCTCGCGGCGCTGCTGATCGCGGAACTCAAGGCCGTCTGCATCGCGATCGGGCAGGTGAACATCGCCGGCGTGGACTTCTCCTTCTCCAAGTTGACGCTGGTCGTCGAGTTCCTGGTGATGGCAGCCGTGCTGATCTGGCGGCCCTGGGGCCTGCTGGGGCGGCCATCGGTGCTCAGCCGTAACGCCTCGGACATCGAGTTGCCGATGCGGCCCGGCCCCCCGTGGCTCAAATGGATCGGCATGGCG
>JBBRJB010000183.1:0-6012 GCA_038220085.1 Burkholderiales bacterium | reverse complement strand
ACCGGCTATCCGGGTGGTCCCGGCAATGGCCGATCTGGACCGGACTGCTGCTGGTCGCGCTCGGCCTGTGGTCGATCGGCTTCGGCCTGCTCGCCGAGATCAAAGCTTAGGAGCCTGTCGGGTACGACAAGCCTGATCCAGTTCAAGGGCGGGCATGGTACCTGCCGAGAAACGCCACGCCGACGGCATCCGTCGGTGCTTTTTCCGTCAACCGCCCCGGGGCCTCGAGCCTCGACCTCGCCATGAGCAAATACACCAGATTCGCAGCCATGATCGCGACGTCAACCGTCGTGATGTTCGTTCTCATGTACCTGAACACGTATCAGACGGATCACGTGTTCTACAGCGAGACCCGCGCCTATATGGCGCTGGTGATGGGAGCGGCCATGGCCGTCGTCATGCTTGCGTTCATGCTCGACATGTATGCCAGCGTCCCGAAAAACCTGGCTATCCTCGCCTTGAGCGCCTTTGCCTTCGCGACGGCGCTTTGGCTGGTGCGAAGCCAGAGCACCATCGAAGACGTGTCCTGGATGAAGGCGATGATCCCGCATCACTCCATTGCGATCCTCACCAGCGAGCGCGCGCGGATATCCGATCCCCGGGTCCGCAAGCTGGCGGACAGCATCATCGAGGCGCAGCGCCGCGAGATCGGGGAAATGAAATCGCTGATCAGTGAGCTCGAAGGAAAGTAAGCGACCCGCCGGCCGATGCCCTGTTCCGGCTACGTCGGATGCACAGCGGAAACCGGAATCTGGAAACCGACCGTATTGCCGGTCGTGCTCGAATGCGCAAAGACCTGGCCCCGGTGCATCTCGGCAATCGCCTTCACAATTGCGAGGCCAAGGCCGTGGTTGGCGCCGCGCTGGTTGCGAACCGGATCCGCCCTGAAGAAGCGGTCGAACATCCGGGCCCGAACCACGTCGGAAATGGCGACCCCCGGATTGAACACCTCGGCGACACCAAACCCTGGCTCGCGCCGGAAGGTGAAGCGGATCGTTTCGCCCCGTCGGGTCTGCTTGATGGCATTCGACAGGAGATTCGACAAGGCCCGGCGGATCAGGCCCGGGTTACCCTGGACAGTTGCTTCTCCGGCGATGGCGGTCGAGAGGCCGGTTTCGGCCAGGAGCGCTTCGTAGTACTCCACCGTCCTCCTCGCTTCCTCCGCCAGGTCCACGCGCGTTGCGTCCTGCGCCTGGTCGCCCTGGTCGGCGCGGGCCAGGAACAGCATGTCGTTGACCAGCGCCTTCAACTGTTCCAATTCCTCCAGCTGATCCGTCAGGGTCTCCCGCAAGCCGTGTGACGAGCGTTGGCCGGTGAGTGTCACCTGGGCGGCATTGATCAGCGTGGCAAGGGGCGTACGCAGCTCATGCGCGACATCGGCGTTGAAGGTCTCCATCTTCCGGTAGGCGATCATGACCCGATCCAGCGCTTCGTTGAAGGCCTGGACGAACTCGGTCAGTTCGGCGCCGACCTGGCTCGTCTCCAGCCGGATCGACAACGAGTCCGGTGCGATCCGGGCGGCCTGCTCCGAAAGCCGGCGAACCGGCGCCAGGCCGCGGCTCGTGGTCCAGGCTGCCAACCCGATGACCAGCAGCAGGCCCGAGCCGAAGACCAGCCACAGCATTGCACGGTAGCGCGCCAGCAGCCTCACGCGCGGCTCCACGTCGATGGTGACGAGCATGGTTGCAATCGGCAGGGTCTCCTGATTTGATACCGCGCTGCGAATACCCTCCAGCGGGACTCCGTCAGCCGCGCGCAACGTCAGCAGGTCGCCGTCGCGATCGGTCTCCCGGGGGACTTCGCCGGAGCCCAATATGACATCGCCGCGGTCGGACAGCAGCCATACTCGCAGATGCCCGTGCGCCAGCACCGCGTCGTCGATATGGTGTTTGAGCTCATCGAAACTTCCGCCGGCCGAGGCCTCGTCGATGTAGTGGCTGACCAGCTGCTCCTTCCTGCGAAGTTCAATGCGATCGACGGCGGCGAGTTCGGCCGACAGTGCGAAATAAAGAGCCCCACCGGCAATGGCAAACACCGCGACGGCGATCAGGCCCAGGGTGATCGTCAGTTGCGCGCGAATGGAGCGAGCGCGAATCCGAGGGGCGCCGACCCGCATCACTGCCGCAGCTCGAGGACGTAACCCATTCCGCGGACCGTATGCAGCAGCTTCGCCCCGAATGGATCGTCGATCTTGGCCCGCAACCGCCGGATCGCGACTTCGATGACATTGGTATCACCCTCGAAGTTCATGTCCCAGACTTGCTCTGCAATCGTGGCGCGCGACAGGACCTGCCCCTGCCGCCGCAGCAGCAAGGACAGCAGGCTGAATTCCTTGGCCGTCAGCTCGAGGCGCCTGCCGCCGCGGCGCGCCTTTCGGCCGGCCAGATCGAGTTCGAGGTCGGCCAGACGCAGGGTCATCTGACTCGCGCCGTGATGGGCTACACCGCGTCTTAGTACCGCCTGGATCCTCGCTAGCAATTCAGAGAACGCGAAGGGCTTGACGAGGTAGTCGTCGGCGCCCCCCTGGAGCCCCCTGACCCGGTCCTCGACCTGGTCGCGCGCCGTCAGCATCAGGACGGGGGTGCTCTTGTGACGACGCACTTGCTCCAGCACGCCGAAGCCGTCGATGCCCGGGACCATCACATCCAGCAGGATGAGATCGTATTCGCCTTCGATCGCCAGATGCCTGCCGTCGATGCCATCCGCGGCAATGTCGACCCGGTACCCGTTCTCCGCCAGTCCTTTCTGCAGGTAGGACGCCAGCCGAGGTTCATCTTCGATGAGCAGAATCCACATGGTTCGGGAGGAATTTGGTGGCCAGATCATACCCCCGCAGTGTGGAAAGGCGGCGGCCACCTGGCCGCCAGGGCGGCCCGGTGTGCTCAGATGACAGAAAAGTAATGTGAATGTCAGGAGGCTGTCGCACTCGGTTCGGTACAGTGATGGGTTTTCGCCTCGGGAGGTCGATGTGTCCAGTTATCGATGGTCGATCGCGTCGCTGATAGGCGTCGCGGCGGCGCTGTCCGGCGCCACGCTTCAGGCAGCCGATGGTGATAAGGTCCACGGGGCAGGCGCGGGGGTCTCCGGGCAGGTCCCGGTGACGGACGCACATTCCAGCCAGTCGTCCGTGCTCCCGTTCGAGTCTGCGTTTCGCGGCTACCGGGGCTATGCCGACGAACCCGTCGCATCCTGGCGTGAAGCCAACGACCAGGTGCGGCAGATCGGCGGCTGGCGCGCCTATGCGAGAGAGGCGCAGGCGCCGGCGGCGCCCGCACCCGCGCCCTCCGCCGATCCGGGGTCGACAAAGCCGGTGGTCCCGGCAGCAATGCCGGCCGCCGGCGGCGGGGGCCGGGCAAAACCATGAGAGCGGCGGCCGGGATCGCCGTGCTCCTTATCCTGGCCGGCTGCGCCAGCACGGTTGTCGATGAGAACTTCGACAGCGCCCAGGCAGTTGTGAAAGAGCGGCTCGACAGTGAGGTCCGATGGCTGAGGACGGCCGAGGCGCGCCGCGAGGCTGAGGAGTCGGTCAACCAGCTGTTGCAGAAGCCGGTGTCGATGGAGGACGCCGTCCGGATCTCGCTGGCCTACAGCCCTGCGCTGCAGGTCATGCTGTTCGAGGGCGCAGCCGCATCCGCGGCGGCCACCCAGTCCGCGAGGCTGCCCAATCCGGTGTTCACATTCGAGCGCCTGGTGCGTAATGACGGCGGCAGCCGTGAGGTGGAGATCGGCCGGATGCTGAGCATTTCGCTGTTCGACCTGTTCCTGCTGCCCGCGCGGCTGCGGCTGGCTGATTTCCAGCAGCAGCAAACCCGCCTGAAGCTTGCCGGCGATGTCGTCCAGACCGCTGTCGCCGCCCGCCAGAATTGGGTGCGCGCGGTGGCTGCGCAGCAATCGCTCAAGTATTTCGAGCAGGTCAAGGCTTCCGCGGTTGCCAGTGCGGAACTGGCGCGCAGGATGCAGTCCGTCGGCAACTTCAGCAGGCTGCAGCGCGCACGCGAACAGGCATTTTCCGCGGACGCCACGGCGCGGCTTGCCCGGGCGCAACAGGCGGCTTTCAGCGCCCGGGAAGCGCTCGTTCGTGTGCTCGGCCTGAACAATGCCCAGGTGGCGGAGCTGAAATTGCCGGAACGCCTGCCCGACCTGCCCGATCGTCCGCGCGATGAGCAGGCAGTCATGCAGAGCGCGATCGAACAACGCCTGGATGTGCGCATGGCCCGCGCCGATCTGGAATACTCGGCGCGCGCTCAGGGGCTGACCCGGCTGACCGGGGTGGTCAACGGCTTTCACGTCGCGGGCGTGCGCAACAGCGAGAGCGGCAAGCCGCCGCAAAAAGGCTATGAGCTGGAATTCCCGCTGCCCATCTTCGATGCTGGGGACGCGATCGGCGCCCAGGGTCAGGCTCGCTACATGGCGGCGCTCAACCGGGTGGCCCGGCTGGCGGTGGACGCGAGTTCTGAAGTCCGCGAGACCTACAGCAGCTACCGCACCGCGTTCGATCTGGCCCGCCACTATCGCGACGAGATCGTCCCCTTGCGGCAGATGATCGCCGAGGAGAACGTCCTTCGGTACAACGGGATGCTGATCGGCGTCTTCGAACTGCTGGCGGATGCGCGCGAGCAGATCGGTAGCGTGGTCCAGGCCATCGAGGCGCAACGCGATGCCTTTCTTGCCGACGCGGCGCTCGAAGCGGCGCTCATCGGGCGACCGGTCGGCGGACTCGGCATGCAGGCGAACTCGTCCGAAGGCGCTGCCAGTGGCAGTGCGGCGGCGCATTGATCATGGCGGAAGTCAACAGAGCCGGGAGCTTGATATGACGACGAATCGTCGCCGATTTCTGATGGGAACGGCCGGCGCGGCGACAGCCGTTGCGGCCAGTGCAGTCAGCAGGGTGTCGATGGCAGCCCTGCCCGAACCGGTCATCCAGACCAGTTCCGATACCATGGCGCCGCTGGTGCCCGAGACCGGGCGTCCCTACCGCCCGGTGGTCACCATCAACGGCTGGACCTTGCCGTGGCGTATGAACAATGGCGTCAAGGAGTTCCATCTCGTGGCGGAGCCGGTGGTGCGCGAAATGACACCCGGCTTCAAGGCGCACCTGTGGGGCTATAACGGACAGTCTCCCGGGCCCACCATCGAGGTGGTCGAGGGCGACCGCGTGCGCATCTTCGTGACCAACAAGCTGCCGGAGCACACATCGATCCATTGGCACGGCCAGCGGCTTCCGAATGGCATGGACGGCGTGACCGGGCTGACGCAGCCTGCCATTCCGGCAGGCAAGACCTTCGTCTACGAGTTCGTGGCGCGCCGCCCGGGAACTTTCATGTATCACCCCCACGCCGACGAAATGGTGCAGATGGCCATGGGTATGATGGGTTTCTGGATCACCCATCCCAAGGGCAAGCATGCCCTGATCGATGACGTCGACCGCGATTTCGTCTTCCTGCTCAACGCCTACGACATCGAACCCGGGAGCTACACCCCCAAGATCATGACGATGCTCGACTTCAACCTGTGGACCTGGAACAGCCGGATTTTCCCGGGGATCGATTCGCTCAATGTCCGGCTGAAGGACAAGGTGAGGATCCGCATGGGTAATCTGACCATGACCAATCATCCGATGCACTTGCACGGGCATGAATTCCTGGTCACCGGTACCGACGGCGGGCCGACGCCGAAGTCCACGCGCTGGCCGGAAGTCACCACCGACGTGGCGGTCGGGCAGATGCGCCAGATCGAGTTCCTGGCCGATGAAGAGGGCGACTGGGCTTTTCACTGCCACAAGAGTCACCACACGATGAACGCCATGGGGCATGACGTGCCGACCATGATCGGGGTGGACCATCGCCAGGTCGTCAAGGACGTCACGAACCTGATTCCCGACTACATGGTGATGGGCGAGCGCGGAATGGCGGACATGGCCGAAATGGAGATGCCTTTGCCGGACAACACGGCGCGAATGATGGCGGGCGCAGGTCCATTCGGCTCGGTGGAGATGGGTGGCATGTTCAGCGT
>JBBRJB010000182.1:0-6020 GCA_038220085.1 Burkholderiales bacterium | reverse complement strand
AGATGGGTCCGGCCGATCTTGACGATGTCAAAGAAAGCGCGGGATTTGGCCGCCAGCGTATCCCGTAGAGTTTGCAGTGCCGGCAGCAGCTGACCGGCGATCGCCGTGGCCACGGCGACGTTCATCGCCGTCGGGAACACGGCGTTGGATGACTGCCCCTGGTTGACGTGATCAGTGGGATGAACCCGCCGGGATTGCCCGCGCTCGCCGCCGAGCAGCTCGCTGGCGAGGTTGGCGAGCACCTCGTTGAGGTTCATGTTGGTCTGCGTGCCCGATCCCGTCTGCCAGACGACAAGCGGAAATTCATGGTCGTGCCGGCCATCGAGGACCTGGTCCGCCGCCTGGATGATCGCCTGCGCCAGTCGCTGATCGAGCGTGCCGAGTTCCGCATTAACCTGAGCGGCGGCGCGCTTGACCAGCGCCAGCGCACGGATCAGCTCGATCGGCTGGCGCTCGGTGGAAATGCGGAAATTCTGCAGCGAACGCTGCGTCTGGGCGCCCCAGAGGCGATCGGCCGGCACTTCGATGTCGCCGAAGGTGTCTTTTTCCAGCCGGATTGCTTCAGTCATGTCGTCCTCACTTTCCTGCCTGTCTTGCGATGGATTCCTGCCTGTGCTGCGACGGATTCCTGCCTGCCGGCGACCGAGCGGTTCAGGCGAGCGCGTCGTAGGAGATACCCGCGCGGCGCACCATCGCATCGAACATGCGGCGTGCGTTGCTGACGGCGCCGGTGGACATCGCCTTCTCGGTCGCCGGCACGCGTTGCAGGATCTCCGCCGCAATCTGGCGGTTCGGGCCCAGGCCGGCGTCGCTCGCCAACTGCACCTCGCAGGCACGCTGCAGCGTCCACAGGCGATGGAAGGCAGTGGGCACGTCGTCGCCGGCCACCAGCAGGCCGTGATTGCGCAGGATCATGTGGTTGGCGGCACCCAGCGACTTCACCAGCAGGGGCTGCTCCGACAGGTCGGTGGTGACGCCCATGTAGTCGTGATACGCGATGTCGCCCGCCAGCATGGCGCTGTAGAAATTGTCCTGGCGCAGACCGCTCTCCTTGCAGGCCACGGCGCAGCCTGCGGTGGTGTGGACATGCATGATGCAATGGGCGTCAGGCCGGGCCCCGTGAATCGCGCTGTGGATGACGAAACCCGCGACATTCACCGGATGTCCGGTGGCCGAAATCGCCTGGCCGGTCACGTCAATCTTGATGAGGTTCGATGCGGTCACTTCGCTGTAGTGCAATCCGAACGGATTGATCAGGTAGTGCGGCGTCGCATCGTCGCCGTGTGGCACGCGCACGGTGATGTGGTTGAAGATCGCCTCGGTCCACCCGAGGTGATCGAAAAGCCGGTAGCAGGCTGCCAGTTCCAGCCGCAGCGCCCACTCAGGCTGGTCGATTCCCGCAGGCCGGGAAGAGGAACTGGCGTCACGGCCGTGGTGCATGATCGGAGTTCTCCACTTGGTCCGATTGACAAAACCAGGATTGCGCCACCTCGGCTCGCCGGGTGTACCCGGCCCGGGGGCACGCGGTTGACCGGCCAGCCGGCCGGATTGCCCGATTATGCCCCGCCGGCCGCCGCGCCGGGTGCGATCCCCGGCCGGTCAGGCCAGGGTGTAGGAAGTCTTCACCTGGGTGAAGAATTCCTGCGCATAGCGCCCCTGCTCGCGGGCGCCGTAGCTGGACCCCTTGCGGCCGCCGAACGGCACGTGGTAGTCCACGCCCGCAGTCGGCAGGTTGACCATCACCATGCCGGCCTGCGAATGGCGCTTGAAGTGGGTGGCGTACTTGAGCGAAGTCGTCGCGATGCCCGATGACAGGCCGAAGCGCGTGTCGTTCGCGACGCTGAGCGCTTCCTCGTAGTCCTTCACCCGGATGACGCTGGCCACCGGCCCGAAGATCTCCTCGCGGTTGATCCGCATCCCGGCGCTCGTGTCCGTCAGCAGGGCCGGCGCCATGTAGAAGCCGTCGGTGCCGCGCTTGAGCCGCTCACCGCCGGCGGCAAGCACCGCGCCCTCGGATTTGCCGATCTCCAGGTAGCTCAGATTCTGCTCGAGTTGCTCCTGTGAGGACACCGGACCGATGTCCGTCCCGGCCTTGAGCGCGTCGTCCACCTTGAGCGCCGTCATCCGCGCCTGAAGCGCCTCGAGGAACTTCGGATAGATGCCCCCGGTGACGATCAGCCGGCTCGAGGCGGTACAGCGCTGCCCGGTTGAAAAGAACGCGCTTTGTGCGCACAACTCGACTGCGGTTGCCAGGTTGGCGTCGTCCAGGACGACCTGCGGGTTCTTGCCGCCCATCTCCAGCTGGAACTTCTTCAGTTTCTCGGCGCAGGTCTGCGCAATCCGCGCTCCGACGCTCTGCGAGCCGGTGAAGCTGATCGCGTCGATTCCGTCGTGGCCGACCAGGGAGTCGCCGATGACGCTGCCTCGCCCCATCACCAGGTTGAACACGCCGGCGGGAATGCCGCTGCGCGAAATGATCTCCGCCAGCGCCCAGGCGCAGCCGGGCACGAGATCGGCCGGCTTGAGCACGACGCAGTTGCCATAGGCCAGCGCCGGGGCGATCTTCCAGGCCGGGATCGCGATCGGGAAGTTCCACGGCGTGATCAGCCCGACCACGCCGAGCGGCTCGCGGGTGATCTCCACGCCGATGCCGGGGCGGACCGACGGCAGCATCTCGCCGCTCAGGCGCAGGCATTCACCGGCGAAGAACTTGAAGATATGGCCGGCGCGGCCGGCTTCGCCGATGCCTTCACCCTTGGTCTTGCCCTCTTCGCGCGCGAGCAGGATGCCGAGTTCCTCCTTGCGGGCGAGGATCTCGTTGCCGATCCGGTCGAGCGCGTCCGCGCGCGCCTGGATGCTGCCGGTGGACCAGGCCGGGAACGCGGCTCTTGCCGCATCGACCGCCGCGTCCAGGTGCGTCTCGTCGGCCTGCGTGTACTCGCCGATCACATCGGCCAGATTAGATGGATTGACGTTGGGCGCATATCGCGTGCCGGCTACCCAGGCGCCATTGATCAGGTTGTCGTGTTGCTCGATGGTCATGATGTCTACCCGCTGGTGGTTGGTTCTCTATTGTGACCTGTTCGTCACAGCCCCATCGCCCGGGGCAGCCAAAGCGACAGCGCCGGCACGTAGGTCACGATCGCCAGCACGATCAGGAGAAGCCCGACTGCGCCTGCCTCAGTCGAAGGGCCCGCTACGCACGAACACGCCGCCCTGGCACTGCACGGCAGGATCCTCGGGATCCGGTGCCGGCGTACGCGCAAAGACAGCCTCGCGGAACACGTCCGAGCTGTCCTGCGGCCGGTAGCCGACATGCCTTGCACAGCGGTTGTCCCACCAGGTCACGGCGTTGTCGGACATGCCGAAGATGATGGTGTGTCCCAGCACCGGCGTGGTCAGGCAGGCGGTCACCAGCCGATGCAGGTCATCGTAGCTGAGCCATGTCGCCAGCATGCGCCGATCCTTCGGCTCCGGGTAGGAGGAACCGATCCGCAGGCAGGCGGTCTCGATGCCGTAGCGGTCAAAGTAGAGTCGCGACAGGTCTTCGCCGAAGGCCTTGCTCAAGCCATAGACGCCATCGGGTCGCGGCGGACGGCTCGCGTCGATGGTTTCGCCCTGCCGGTAGAAGCCGGTCACATGGTTCGAACTGGCGAACACGACCCGCCTGACGCCGTGCCGGCGGGCAGCCTCGTAGAGATGGTAGGCGCCGATGATGTTGGCTTCCAGGATCGGCTGGAAGGGCCCTTCCACCGAGTAGCCGCCGAGGTGGACGATGGCATCCACCCCCTTGACCATCGCATCGACGGCCACGGGGTCGGCCAGGTCACCGGTGACGATCTCCTCGTGCTCCCCTGCTGCGCCGAGGTCCGCGATGTCCGACAGGCGCAGCACGTCGCAGTTTTCCTTGAGCCGCTCACGCAGCACCGTGCCGAGGCCACCGGCTGCGCCGGTCAGAAGCAGTTTGCGGTGCAGCTTGATGGTCACGATATTGACTCCCCCGGTCACGCTGCCCCGGCCTGCGCGGGTGGCCGGATTCTCAAGGGGCGCTGATGTCGTGTCAACAGATTTCGCTGTGAAACGATCCGCGGCCTGGTGACGGAAATCGTCGGGAGCCTCGCGGCCAGCATCCGCAGCGGGCAACTGCAACCCGGCGACAAACTGCCGACCGAAAGCGCAATCATGTCCCGCCGACGTGGTCTCTGTCCTGGAGTTGCGCATCAGCCTGGAAACCGAAGCCGCCGGCCTTGCCGCGCAGCGCCGCACCGCCGCCAACCTGAAAGCCCTGTCCCAGGCGCTGCAGACTTTCCAGGCGTCCATCAGGGCGCGAGCAATGCCTGCAGCGGGTGCATCGCGAGCACCGGCGCATCTACGCCGCCATCCGCCTGAGGGATGTCGAAGCCGCGCGGGCGGCGATGCGCACCCACTTGTCCAACAGCCGCGACCGGTTGCAGGGGGCGCAAACCGGTCGATACCCACAGGTATCGACCGGACCACGCGCCTTGCCTCGCGGCTTTCTGGTGCGAACGCGACCCCTTCCCATACTCCGACAGGCTCCTACAGAACCATTTGTACAGAAGCGGCCGGATCGGTTCAAATAGACGGTTCCCATTTTCCGGATCCGACTCCCATGCGACTTCCAAGATTACCCCGGTCCATCGCACAACTGGCGGCCTGCGCTCTCGTCGCCGGGATGCTCGCCAGCGGCGGCGCGGCGAATGCCGCCAAGAAGGACGACACCCTGCGCTTCGCTTACGACCAGGCGCCGGAGAGCGTCGATCCCTACTTCAACAACGTGCGCATCGGCGTGATCATCGGCGCCAATGTCTGGGACACGCTGATCTACCGGGACCCGGACACCAACGAGTACAAGGGACTGCTGGCCAAGAGCTGGCAGCAGGTCGACGAGCGGACCATCGACTTCGAACTGCGCGAAGGCATCAAGTTCCATAACGGCGAGGCCTTCGATGCCGACTCAGTGGTCTACACCCTCAACTTCGTGGGTAATGCCGACAACAAAGTCACCGCGCAGCAGAACGTCAACTGGATCGATAAGGCGGAGAAGCTCGGCCCGTACAAGGTCCGGCTGAAAACAAAGAAGGTCTTTCCGGCGGCCATCGAATTCCTCGCCGGCCCGGTCGTGATGCACCCGGCCAAGTACTACCAGGAAGTCGGCCCGAAGGGCATGAACGCCAAGCCGGTCGGCACCGGACCCTACAAGGTCACCCAGTACACGCCCGGCAAGTCGATCACACTCGAGAAGAACCGGGAATACTTCAAGGAGTCTCCCAAGGGCGAGCCGCAGATCGGCAAGATCGAGATCCGCTTCATCCCGGATCGCCAGACGCAGATGGCCGAAGTTCTGTCCGGCGGGGTCGACTTCATCATGCACGTACCCAAGGACCAGGCCGAGCAGGCCGCCAAGGTGCCGAGCCTGCAGGTGGTCAGCGGCGAAACGATGCGCATCGTCTTCATGCAGATCAATTCGCAGAACGGCACGCCCGCGCCGCAGTTCAAGGATATCCGGGTTCGGCGCGCGATCAACCACGCCATCGACCGCGAGTCGATCGCCAAGAACCTGGTCGGCGCCGGCTCCCGCGTGCTATACACCAACTGCTTCCCGTCGCAGTTCGGCTGCACCGACGAGGGAGCGCCGCGCTACAAGTACGACCCGGCACTGGCGAAGAAACTGCTGGCGGAAGCGGGCTTCCCGGATGGCTTCGACACCCAGATCGTCGCCTACCGGGAACGCAACCAGACCGAGGCAATCATCAACAACCTACAGGCGGTCGGTATCCGGGCCAAGCTGAGCTTCCTGCAGTACGCCGCCATGCGGGAGTCGGTCCGCGCCAACAAAGAACAGCTCACCCACCAGACCTGGGGTTCGTTTTCCGTCAACGACATTTCCGCGTCGACCCCGAACTACTTCGCCTTCGAAGGCGAGGACCTGACCCGTGACCCGGAAGTGCGCGACCTGCTGCTCAAGGGCAATAATTCGATTGACCCCGAGGTGCGCAAGA
>JBBRJB010000181.1:0-6033 GCA_038220085.1 Burkholderiales bacterium | reverse complement strand
TCCGCGTGCCGGTCCGATTCCAGCTCTAGGGAGGGGAGATCCGCCCCCCAAGATCCGCGCCCCGGAGGATGCCGGGAACAGGGCCTTGCAGCACCTCCTGGCCGTCCGCGCTAAGCCTGATCAGACCCCGATCGACCAGACGCCGGAATCCCTCCGCCACCTCGCGCCGCCGCGGCCCCTTGGTCTTGAGCGCACGAGCCTCTTCGGACATGCGCTCGAAGGCCAAGTCGATCACGGCCGCGGGCGTCGATCCTTGGTCCACGATGAGTGTGCCGGCGGCGTTGACGATCGCCTTCTGGTTCGGTCCTAGCTTCGGAGCCTTCTCTGACCTATCCTCGAAAAAGCCGATGGGCACCGCGCACGGCGTGATCACCAGCGACGTGACTCGATCGCCATCTTCGTCGGTATAGAGCGGCACCGATGAACTCTCGAATGCAAAAGTGTTGTCTTCGACCGAGCCTTCGCGGATCTTCTGGCTGACAACCAGCCGCACGTTCGGGTCGACCTCGCTCTTGTCGACCAGGATCGTCACGGCAACGTTTCCGATGGCGCCGGACCAGCCGCGAGGGCCGCGTGACTTGTCCTTGCCGGTGTGATGTACGAGCATGACGAAGGCATCCAGCGAGTGGCCGATCGTCATCGCGTGATTCAAGGCCAACCCCACGTCGGTCGACGTATTCTCATCAGCCGCCGGGCATCGATGCAGACAGCGTATCGAGCGACAAGGGTGCGCCTGGCATCGATCGACAGACGTTCGAGGTAATCGAGAACGAAGTCGAGATCGCAAGCTTCCTATCTCAGATCCAGTTGCCATTCTCGACTACCTGAGCGCCGCCGCTCCGAGCCTGCTCATCATGGTCGCTTATCGCATATGGCCATTTCCGGATCCGCCATTTGATCTTCGGCAGTACAACGACCACGCAGCGACGCGGCGTCGAGCACCGCCGCACGTCCGGCATCAAGTCGCCGAGCCGGATTCGCAACACTGACCGATCTTAGATGAGTTTGCAGCGCGCCGCATATGGAGCAGCATTCAAGCAGCGCCGGGTGGCTGCGCGTACGCGCACCCGTCCCAGGATGCGAGATTGACGGTTTGTACCCTTCGTCCCCTGGCTATCGTCTAAGCTTCTTCCAGACGAACCGTTAGCGCCGAGCACGGCCTCGTGTAGAGAGGACTCGCCTTTAAAGCATTACGCAACGCGCCGCGACGATCCCCGCACGCGCGTCATGCCGCAAGGAGTGGTCGCACAGATGATCCTGGATGGAAGAACGATTCCCGGAAGCACGTCGCTCGACGCCTTCGATGTCTGCATCGTCGGGGCAGGCCCCGCGGGGTTGATCGCGGCGAATGAGTTCCTCGGGCAAGGAATCAGGACCTGCGTCATCGAATCCGGCGGCTTCGAATCCGATGCTGCCACTCAGCTACTGGCCGAGTCCGAAGTCGAGGACAACGACGACCTCTACCCCGATCCTCTTTACGCTCACGATCGTCGCGTGGGCGGAACATCGGCACAATGGGACGTACGGGTAGATCGCAAACTCTATGCGCATCTGATGCCACTGGACGCGGCGGATTTCCTGGAACGATCATGGGTACCCAACAGCGGCTGGCCCTTTGGTGCCGGGACACTGGCGCCGTTTCTTGCGCGGGCGCAGGCAGCCTCTCAAGGAGGAATCTTCGACTACCAACCGGAAGCATACGCGGATGAAGCGCACCCTATTTTCCAGAGCGCGAGACTCGCGAGCAGAGTACTCAGCTTCGGTCCGCAGGACACCTTCCAAGCCATTCTACCGTCACGCATTCGAGAAAGTCGCGATGTCACTCTGTTGACTTGGTCCAACGTCGTCGAGCTTCTCACCAACAAGGATTCGGATACGGTATCGGAAGTTCAAGTAGCTTGCCTGAACGGTAATCGGTTCAAGATCCGTCCCCGGATGCTGATCCTGGCCCAGGGAGCTTTCGACGTGCCGCGGCTACTGCTCGCATCCCGCTCGATCGCCGCTGCCGGGCTTGGGAATCACAACGATTTGGTCGGCCGGTACTTGATGGACCGCCAGATCGTCAAGGCGGGCGTATTGACGCCCGCTGTGCCCGGGCGCCTGCACAAGTTCGCCTTCTACGACATGCACCAGGTCGAGGGCAATCACGTTCTGGGCAAGTTGACCCTGTCACCCGAGACGCTCGCGGCGGAAGGTATTCTTGGCAACCTGATCAGCTTCTCGCCGCGCGAACGGCGCTCTGTATATCCATGGTTGCATCGTCCTTTCGGACGTCAGACGACGTCCCGCTCTCCCGCTCATCGCTCGGCGCGCTTGCTGGCCGCGGCTCTGCGAGCGCGGCAGATCCCCTCACGGGCACTGAGTCATCTGGAGAAGATCGCCTGTGGACTCGATGATCTGATCTACATCAG
Organism: Burkholderiales bacterium; assembly: GCA_038220085.1. Taxonomy (GTDB): domain Bacteria; phylum Pseudomonadota; class Gammaproteobacteria; order Burkholderiales; family Burkholderiaceae_E; genus Lautropia. Next base: position 3,622 of record JBBRJB010000181.1, on the reverse strand, counting down.
AGTGGTGCGCAGAATGTCCTATCGTCCTGAGTTCAACTTCGATTGCCTCGGCTGGCAAGCGACCGCAGATTTCGAACGGCGCTTCTCTTCGCTGGAGGTGCACCAGATCTGCGAGCAGTCATCGCATCCGGAAAATCGAATACTGCTTTCGGATGAATGCGATGACACCGGGATGCCAAAGGCACGGATTGCATTCAGGTGGAACACCCTCGACGTCTTCAGCATCATCAGGACGCAGGACATCATCAAGGAGGAATTTTCCCGGGCCGGCATCGGGGACCTGCGACTGGACCGCCGCGGGGACTTTCCAATCGTGGAACAAATGTCCGCACATCACCCATCCGGAACGACCCGGATGTCCCAGGATCCCAAGCTCGGCGTCGTGGATGCCAACTGCAAAGTGCATGGGGTGAGCAACCTTTTCGTCGCAAGCAGTTCGGTGTTTCCAACCAGTGGATTCGCCCCGCCGACGCTAACAATTCTTGCGATTGCAATCCGGGTCGCGGACCGGATCAAAGAGGTCCTGGGAAGCTAGGATCAACCACTGAGATCGAGTGCCACCACCACTCCGACGGACATCGCCGAAGCCCCGACCGCGAAGCAGAACTCCCCTCGGCCCCCGGCGCGAACTGCTCGCGCCTACTGCCACCTGCAATCCACGCAACTGGGTCAGCATCCAGGTCCGCCAGTCACACGCTTCAAGAGCGGTGCCGGCGACTTTGAGCTAGGCTTTTCCGGACGGGGATCGACAACACCGATCAGCAGGATGACGACCAGAAGTGGCGTCGCCATGCGCACGCCCGGATTCGACCCGAGGTCCGGCTCCTGTCCCGCAACCCACCACATCTTGATGCCGGTAAATACCAGGAAGGCGCGAAAGATATAGAGCACCCAGACCAGCGACCAGAGCGTCGCTTCTTTCATCGAAAAACAGTATGTTCGCCTTGCTTGTTGAGCGCTAAGAAGTCTGAGAACGCCGGTCACCGCCCGATCTTCAGAGAAGCCACGAAGTCGCAGAGGAACTGCTCCAGTTGCGCCCTCATCTTCGGGTCCACCATCTCGGCGGCCTCGTCGAAAACTTGTCCTGCTCGCGTGACCATCAGCCGCCCACCGAACCAGGTACGCGTACCAAGGGTACGCAACACCGGCAACCAGGCATTCTGCGCCATGACGGTGCCGAAGCCGCCGGGCGAAGCGCCGAGCAAGGCAACGGGGCGATCGCAAAAGACGCGGGCAATGTCCGTCGACGGACGACTGAGCCAGTCGATTGCGTTCTTGAAAACGCCTGGCATACCGTTGTTGTACTCGGGCGTTGCGAGCAGCAGCCCGTCGCAGCCCGCGATCCGATCCTTCAGCGCCTGCACTGCGGTGGGGATGCCGTCACGGGCTTCGAGGTCCCCGTTGTAGAGCGGGATCCCGTGCAGCGTCACGACCTCCAGCGTGGAGCCCTCCGGCATCAGAAGGGCCGCCGATCGCAGCAGCGCCGTGTTGTAAGACCCTGCACGCAGGCTGCCGGAAATTCCGAGGATTGTTGTCATTCCTCCTCCACACGATTAGTCAGGTTGCTGGCGCGGCACGTCGCTTCCTCGACCCCCGCCAGTAGGAGCCAGGTAGCGGGACTCGATGTCCACGGTGGACCGTACGCCGAGTCCATCGCGATTCTTAGCCAACCACGAACTGCATTCACGATACCCCCTTCCTCTGAGCCTTTCGAAGAGCAAGGGCCCGACGGTAAGTTTAGTCGAGGGTTCGGACTCGCCCTCGGAAACGCTGTCCGGCAGGCTCAGCACGTGCGGTCGCCCGCGGGTAGTTGACCCCGCGGTCACACTGAATCGCGTTGATTCGTTGGGCGTCATCGAGTTCTGCTACCTTGCGGGCTTCTGGAATCAGGTGCGAAAGTGCGCTGATAGGCATTGGCTCTCTTCACCACATCTCGACATCGACCGGTCCAACGTGCTTGTCCCAGTCGATCTCTTCGACCAAAGCTTGCGGCGGAGCCTCCCATGGCTGAGCCGCCGGAGGGCGCACGCTCGCAGCGCTGCCGTTGCTCCCAGAGGCTGATCGCCGGAAGCCTCAGATCGGCGTGCCGCGCCTCGTGGTACGTCCGGCCATCGACGGAAACGAAGACGCGCGACAGGTCCTCCGGGTGATACCGGACCAGCACCTTCTGCCTCTACTGCGACCAGTCGCAAAAATCGGATGCCAGTAGCGCATGTAGAAGATGGCCAAGCCGCCTTGCTGGATCGACCGTTGCTCGAGCGGCATGAATTGGACCAAGGAGTCCAGGGCTTCCGGAGGTCCGCCGTGAAGGTGCCGCGGAGCGGCAATCCTGCTCAGGACCTCCCACGTGTCGGACGGCGTCGCCCGGAAGGTGCGGTCACACGCTCGACGTATCCTCCGTACCTTGGCTGGCGAATGGGGCGATACATCAGCTCGCTCCCGTATTGGATGCAGCCGCGCTTGAGCGCCTTGCCGTGAAATTCGGCAGCGTTGTCCAGATGGATGGCCTGCGGGATACCGTGCATCGGCCAGGAGACGTCCATCCCCAGGTGCTCCAGCCACACCTGCTTTGGGAGAACGATACGGCTCAGCACCAACGCGACGGTAGCGGCATTCGGGCGATCCATGCTCACGTAGATCGCGACGATGCACCGGCTCGCAATATCAATCGCCACGGTCAGCCAGGGGCGCCCCAGCGGACGCCTAAACCAGCGGTCAACGATGGTGACGTCCGACTGCGTATGATCGATCTGAACGATTTCAAGTGCCCGGCTAGCCACCAGACTCCCCGGCGCAATGGAGGCCCCTGCCGCTTCGGCAAGTGCCGCTTCCTCTGATACCTTCAGGCTTTGCCAGCGAGCCATGACGGTATGACGCGACGGTGGCTTGAGACCCTCTTCAACGCACTGCTTGCGAACTTGCGTCGTAATGTCCAGCGCGGGATGTGCCAATCGTTGCTGCTTCGGCAACCACTGCTGCAGGATTTCGTCGATGACTGCTTCGACCTGGAAGCCGAGAAAGCGGTCCCCTGTCGATCGTCCGGGCACCTTCGGTAACAACGAAGTAGCGACCGGTTTGGCGAGGAACTTGCGCCGAAGTCGGTAGACCGACGTCCAGTGCAAACCGAGCAGTTGCGCCGCAAGCTCTGCCTGCTGCTTCGTCATCGGCTTGTGCCCAAGCGGACGAAACAGCTTCGCCATCTTGATTTCGCGTTCGGACAGCGAAGACGGATCGACCATACCTGCAACTCCAGCAGCGCGGCAGTAGCATCATTAAATAACTTGAGGGCGGCAGTAGCAAGGATAGTGAACACTCCGGCGCCATCCTGTCAGATATCAACAACACCCGGCCGATGGGGCTAATCCGGCCAAAAGCCATTCGAAAACAGAGACTTACCTCGATTGCCGTTAGTACCGTTAAACGACGCCATTAGCACGAAAAGCCGACCTCAACACCAGCATCCGACATCACCGGATGCGGGTCGATGCCATCAAACCCAGCACCGGCAGCTCGGCGCCCCCACCACCGACCTCGACGACGTGTGCTGATATACGAAGCGTCCCGTCCGACCCCATTGAATCAGTCACTTGCGGATCTACCTCTCGGACCTTGGGTGCGAAGG
>JBBRJB010000180.1:0-6048 GCA_038220085.1 Burkholderiales bacterium | reverse complement strand
GCATCGTGGCGATGATCGTGTCGATCGGCACTGAGATCGCGCAGCAGCGAATCGCCCGGCCCGCGGACATCGACCTCGCGGTCCGCACCGGCCTGGGTTACCCGCTGGGCCCGCTCGCAATGGGTGACGAGATTGGCGGCGGCCGGATCCTCAGGATTCTCCAGGCGATACATGCGAGCACCGGCGATCCGCGTTATCGCCCCGGCGGCTGGCTGCGCCGCCGCGCCCAGTTGGGCCTGTCGTTGCTGACCGAGGACTGATCCGATGGCCGACGCCGATTCCGCGATCGTCGACCAGGGCAGCCTGCGGGTCGATCGCCAGGGCCCGGTACTCGAGCTGTCGCTGTCCAATCCGGGTGCCCGTAATGCCCTCTCCCCCGCGATCTATGCTGCCGGTTGCCGTGCATTCGAGTTGGCACGTGCCGATGAGACGATCAGGGCCGTGCTGCTGTTCGGCGCCGACGGCTTCTTCTGCGCAGGCGGCAACCTCAAGCGACTCAAGGCCAACCGTCAGCACGGCCCCGACCAGCAGCGCCGCTCGATCGACAGTCTGCATGAATGGATCACCGCGATCCGGCAGTGTCCGAAACCGGTGGTCGCAGCGGTGCAGGGGGCGGCTGCCGGCGCCGGCTTCTCGCTCGCTCTCGCCTGCGACCTGATCGTGGCCGCAGCCGATGCCAGGTTCGTGATGTCCTATGCCCGGGTGGGACTCAGCCCGGACGGCGGTGCAATTGCGGCGCTGGCGGCTGCGCTGGCACCACAGCAGGTTTTCGCCGCTTGTGCGCTGGCCGATCCGATCGGCGCGCCTGCCCTGCAACAGGCGGGCATCGTCCATCAGCTCAGCGAGCCGGCCGAGACGCTTGCCGATGCGCGCGCGCTCTGCGCAAGACTGGCCCAAGGTCCGACCGCGGTCTACGGCCGGATCAAGCGCATCCTGGCGGAGGCGCCGCGGCGTGCCGCTGCGGATCACCTGGCCCAGGAGCGAGATGCCTTTGTCGATTCTCTGTTTTCCGACGATGCGCTGGAGGGCATCGATGCCTTCCTCGGCAAACGATCGGCCGATTTCAAGGGGACGTGATGTCGGACGATGCGATGACCGGCAGTGGACCGATCGCAAGCCGTCACCAGATCGACGTCGATGCCCTGGCGACGTGGCTTGCCGCCCAGGTGACCGGTTTCGAGGGCCCGTTGATGCTGGAGCAGTTCAAGGGTGGGCAGTCCAATCCCACCTACAAGCTGATCACGTCGTCGCGTACCTATGTGATGAGGGCGAAGCCCGGCCCCGCCGCCAGGCTGCTGCCGTCCGCCCATGCGATCGAGCGCGAATTCCGGGTGCTGCAAGCGCTGGCAGGAACCGACGTGCCGGTGGGCGAGGTCATCCGTCTCTGCCAGGACGAGTCGGTGATCGGTCGCGCGTTCTACATCATGGCATTCGTCGAGGGGCGGGTGTTCTGGGAGCAATCGCTGCCGGGCGTGGCGCCAACCGAACGGGCCCGGATCTACGACGAGATGAACCGCGTGATCAGTGCTTTGCACCAGGTCGATTACCAGGCCATCGGCCTTGGGGACTTCGGCAAGCCGGGCAACTACTTCGCGCGCCAGATCGGCCGCTGGAGCAAGCAGTATCTCGCGTCGGAGACCGAGCCGATTGCGGAGATGAATCGACTGATCGACTGGCTGCCCGCCCACGTGCCGGCCGGCGACGAGACCTCGATCGTCCACGGCGACTTCCGGCTCGACAACATGATCTTCAGCCGCGACGAACCGAAGGTCGTGGCGGTCCTCGATTGGGAACTGTCCACGCTCGGCCATCCGCTTGCCGACTTTTCCTATCACTGCATGGGCTACCACATTCCGCCTGACCAGTTCCGCGGGATCGCCGGCCTCGATCTCGGTGCCCTCGGAATTCCGGACGAAGCCGAGTACATGGCGCGTTACTGCCGGCGTACCGGTCGGGATCGGATCGAGCACTGGGACTTCTACCTGGCCTACAACTGCTTTCGGCTCGCTGCGATCCTGCAAGGGATCATGAAGCGCGTGGTCGACGGCACTGCCGCCAGCGCCGAAGCCGAGCAGGCCGGTAAGCGAGCCCGTCCGCTGGCGAAACTGGCCTGGCAATTCGCCGAAAGAGTCGGCGCGTGACGCCGCAATCATTTTCATTCCGCTGGAGGCAGCATGGATTTCGAATACTCTGACCAGGTCAAGAGCCTGCAGGCCCGCCTGCTCGCCTTCTTCGACACCCACGTGGTTCCGAATGAGCAGGTATTCCACGACGAGATCGCCGCCAACCGCAAGGCCGGCAATGCCTGGATTCCCACCCGGATCATCGAGGACCTCAAGCCCAAGGCCCGCGAGGCGGGGCTCTGGAACCTGTTCCTGCCCCGATCCGAGCGGGCCCCGCAGGGATTGTCGAACCTGGAATACGCGCCGTTGTGCGAGATCATGGGTCGCGTGCCATGGGCCCCGGAGGTCTTCAACTGCTCGGCGCCGGACACCGGCAACATGGAAACGCTCGAGCGCTACGCCAGCGAGCCGATCAAGCGACGCTGGCTGGACCCCCTGCTGCGCGGAGAGATCCGCTCCGCGTTCGCGATGACCGAACCCGATGTGGCCTCCTCGGATGCGACCAACATCGCGTCGCGCATCGAGCGCAAAGGAGATCGCTACATCATCAATGGCCGCAAGTGGTGGACGTCGGGCGCCGGCGACCCCCGCTGCAAGGTCTACATCTTCATGGGCAAGACAGATCCCGAGGCCGGGCGCCACCAGCAGCAGTCGATGATCGTGATCGACGCCGACAGTCCCGGCGTGACCGTCAAGCGGGCGCTGACCGTGTTCGGCTACGACGACGCGCCCCACGGTCACTGCGAGGTTCTCTTCAAGGACGTCGAGGTGCCTGCGGAAAATCTCCTGCTCGGCGAGGGCCGCGGTTTCGAGATTGCCCAGGGAAGGCTCGGGCCCGGCAGGATCCACCATTGCATGCGCCAGGTCGGCGTGGCGGAGCGGGCCCTGGAGCTGATGTGCAGGCGGCTGTCGTCACGCGTTGCCTTCGGCCGGCCGATTGCAGAGCAAGGGGTCTGGCGCGAGCGCATTGCCGAGGCGCGCTGCATGATCGAGCAGGCGCGCCTGCTGACGCTCAAGGCTGCCTACATGATGGACACCGTCGGCAACAAGGTGGCCAAGGCGGAGATCGCGATGATCAAGGTGATTGCGCCGAACGTGGCCTGTCAGGTTGTCGACTGGGCGATACAGGCGCACGGCGGTGGCGGCGTCAGCGACGACTTCCCGCTCGCCTACCTGTACTCGCACTCGCGCACCCTGCGGTTGGCCGACGGCCCGGATGAGGTCCATCGCAATGCAATCGCCAAGCTTGAACTGGGACGCCATACTCCGCTCCCGGCGGCCGGCACCCGACGGTGATCGAGCTCCACACCTGGCCGACACCGAACGGTCACAAGATCCACATCATGCTGGAGGAGTGCGGCTTGCCCTACGCGGTGCACGCCGTCGACATCGGGGCCGGCGATCAGTTCGATCCTGACTTCCTGGCGATCAGCCCCAACAACCGCATTCCCGCCCTGCTCGATCCGGACGGACCGGATATCCGATTTCCCCCACGTGGCTCGATGGCGGGAAGTCATCGACGCCCGTCCTGCGGTTCAGCGGGGCGTGCAGGTTCTCGCGGATCGCCGCAAGCCGCTCACCGATCCGAAGGCGCACGCCGTCCTGTTCGGTAACGAGCAGTACAAGAGACGCTAGCCCGGCCGGGCTGCGGTGTTATAGAGCAGCTTACAGGTAGCGGCGGGTGAGCCAGCGCGCCGCCAGCATCGGCTTACGCCACCCCTCGGCGGCATCCGCCTCGGCGCTGATGAGCGCATCCCAATGCAGTTGAACGCCCCACTCGTGAGTGTCGATTTCGGCCAGCGTGAACCGTCCGGCCATGATTGCGCCAGCCGGCGCGGGCCTGATGAAACGCACCCGGTCGAATCCGTAGTTGATGCCCATCTTGCCGGCATCGAATGCGATGGTTCGTTCCAGGAACCAGGTCAGCAGCGCCAGACTGAGGAAACCGTGTCCGATCGTCGAACCGAAAGGCGACTCCCGCGCCGCGCGCGCCGGGTCGACATGAATCCACTGGAAGTCCTCGATGGCCTGTGCGAACTGGTCGATCCGCGCCTGGGTCAACTGCAGCGTCCGGGGACAAACCAGCGCACGGCCACGCAGGCCGGCAAGGTCTGCCGGACCGTCTATCCGGATGAGCTTTTCGGATCCCACTGCTACTGCAACGTCCCCTTCAACGCCTGCGGCAACGGCAGCGCGAATACATCGATGCCTTCCTCGCGCAACGCCATCGCCTCCTCCTGACTGGTCGAGCCACGGATGGCGCGCTCGGGCGCCTCGCTGTAGTGGATCCGGCGTGCCTCTTCGGCAAAACGCTCGCCCACGTCCTCCGTCGATTCGATGATCCGGCGAGTCATCTTCATGAACATCGCCTGGAACTGAGCCGGATCCATGGGGCGCGATTCGGCGCTGCCGGGGCCTGCACGCTGAGCAACCGCGGTTTCGTGCCGGGGCGCCGGCGCGTGGGAAAGGTTCAGGCGTGGTGCCATCGGCATCTTGCGCACGGCATGACTGCCGCAAACGGGGCACTCGATCAGGTGGCGTTCCTGCTGGTCGGCGTAAGCCTGGCCGGAGGCAAACCAACCCTCGAACCGATGGTCGCTCTCACAGGCCAGATCAAAGACTTTCATGCTCATCGTGTTTCGTCGCGGGCCCTGGGGCAGCCGAATTGGCCACAGGCTAAAATCGCAGATGGGGTGAGTCTGCTCATTCCACAAGTCTATTGCATAACTGCAACGAAACCCTGGCGCTGTTTGAAATCACCTCACATCCTGACGATCGATGCGTTGCTCGACGACCCCGCCTGCCGGTCGCGACCCGTGGTCGACGTGCGCACGCCCGCGGAATTCGCCGAGGATCATCTGCCGGGCGCAGTCAACTACCCGGTGCTCAGCGATGAGGAACGTGTCCTGGTAGGCACGCTGGCCCGCCAGGCAGGTGCTTTTGACGCCAATGTCAAGGGGGCGGCGCTGGTTGCTGCGAACATCGCCGCGCTGTTGGCCGGTCCGCTGGCCGGGATGCCGCGGACCTGGGATCCCGTGCTTTACTGCTGGCGTGGAGGCTCGCGCTCCTGGTCTCTGTCCGTGGTACTGGCCCGCATCGGCTGGCGGACCGGGCTGCTCGATGGCGGCTACCGGAGCTATCGAAGGAGAATCGTCGCCGACCTCGATCGCCTTGCTCAGGCGCTCTCTTTCACCGTCGTGGCCGGCGCAACCGGCTCAGGCAAGACCCGGGTCCTTCATCTGGCCGCGCAACGCGGCGCGCAGGTGCTGGACCTCGAGGCCCTGGCCAGTCACCGGGGCTCGGTGCTTGGCTCCGTGCCTGGGTCGCCGCAGCCGGCGCAGAAGGCATTTGACGCGGCCCTGTGGCGGCAGTTGCGGGACTTCGACCCGGCCCGGCCGGTGCTGGTGGAGTCGGAGAGCCGCAAGATCGGCCAGTTGCATCTGCCTGCCTCCCTCATGGCACGGATGCGCGCCTCACCCTGCGTGCGGCTTGAGGTGGCCGTGGACGTCCGGGTGAATCTGCTTCGACGCCAGTATCCTCACCTCGAGGACGAGCGGGAGCAGATCGGCCAGCGGCTGGAAAAACTGTTGCCCCTCTACCAGGACAAACGGGTGGAGGAATGGCTGGCGCTGGCTCGAGCCGGCTGCTGGGAGGGCCTGGTCGCTCGCCTGCTCCGCGAACACTACGACCCGGCCTACCAGCGATCGATGCTGCGCAACTATGCGCTCGTAGGCCAGGCTCCGGTGATCGTGATCGAATCGGCGGATGAAAATTGCCTGGCCGACGCTGCGGACAATCTACTCCTTGAGCTTGCGCTCGATCGACGTGCGTGACTTGATCTCGTCGACATAGGCACTGACGGCGGTCTGTGCCAGCATGCGCTGCGCCTGCTCCTGGTAAGCCTGCCTGCGGTCCTGCGCTTCGG
>JBBRJB010000179.1:0-6130 GCA_038220085.1 Burkholderiales bacterium | reverse complement strand
AGTTGCGTGGGCGCCATGGCGTGGACTCGCCTGCCCAACCACCTTGAATCCGCCATGTGGATGTCGATCCTGGTCCTGCAGGCGGTACCCTACCTGGCTGCGATCACGTGTGCGGGTTTGTCCGCCCTGCCCGAGTTCCGGTCACGTGCCGCCCGCAAGAGCGCCCCCCAGGCGTCGCCCGCCGCGGGAGCAAGTCTTGGGCTTGGCTTGAGCCCGCTGGCTAAGCTATAATCGAGAGTTCCCCGGCCGCTGAAATGAACCGCGGCCGGGTCGACCCTCACACAGAGCACACACATGAAAGAAGGCATCCATCCCGCGTACCGCGACGTGGTATTCCAGGACATGGCAAGCGGATTCAAATTCATCACCCGTTCCACGGTGAACAGCCGCGAAAAGATCAAGATGGAAGACGGCAAGGAGTATCCGCTCGTCAAGCTCGACGTGACTTCGGAGTCGCACCCCTTCTACACCGGCGCTCAGCAGCGGATCATCGAGACCGGCCGGGTCGAGAAATTCCGCCAGAAGTTCGCACGGGGCACGGCAAAGCCGGAAGCCTGAGCACGGCGCGCCTGTGGTCAACCTGCCCATCACGAGTTTGACTCGCTCGCGCTGAAGCATTGACAATCGGGCCGTCCAGACTGGGCGGCCCGCTCCCCGACGCAGTAAGACGCCGCGACCGCTCCAGGTGGCCTTGGCGGGTAACGGGTTCGCCCGCAACAGGCGTCAGATTCCTGCGTGAAGCCCTTCCTAGTCACTTCGCTCGAAGCCGGACGGCTTCCCCGCTGGATCCCGGTACTGCTCTGTGCCGTCTATGTGGTCGCAGGCCTTTTCGGCCGCGATCCTTGGCGCCCCGAGGACGCTGCCGGCTTCGGCATCGCACACACCATGGCACTCGGATCGGCCATCGACTGGCTGGTGCCGAACGTTCATGGCACGATCGTGCCCGAAGGTGGCCCGCTGCCATTCTGGCTCGGCGCGATCGGCATTCGAATCGCCGGCCTGCTGACCATCCTGGGCAGCGGTGGTGTCGGTGGCGTCCTGCCTGCGTTCACCATTCCGGCGGACCTCGCCTTCCGTTCGGTCGCCGCGCTGGGGCTGGCGCTGTCGATGGCCCTGCTCTGGTACGCGAGCTATGCTTTTGCACGGCGGCCTGAAGTCCAGCCTGACGACCCTTTCGGCGCGACCGCGAGCCGTCAGGACTTTGCCCGGGCAGTGGCCGATACCGCCCTGCTGGCGATGCTGGCGACCTTCGGTCTGCTGGCCCGGTTGCACGAAACAACCGGAAACGCGGCCCAGGTCACCTGGATTGCGCTGTACCTCTTCGGCCTGGGCTACACCCTGCAACGACCGGGTTTCGGTGGCGCGCTGGTCGGCCTGGCGGTCGCGGCCACCCTGCTGACGGGCGGCATACCGCTGGCGACGGTTCTCGCGGCAACCACCCTGGTTCTCTCCGCGACGGTCCATCCGTTCCGCCTGGTCATCGGCCGGTTTACTGCAGCCTGGCTGCCGGTCGCTGGACTGTGCGCTGCCGCCTGGCCCGCACTGCTGCTGCACTATGCCGAACCCGGCGCGACCCTGATCAACTCGATGGCGGCGATGCAGGCGATCAGCGGCGCCGGCGCGTCCGATGCAGCGACGAGCATGGTCAATCCCGCGGCAAGCGCGGTCGTGCGCCAGTTCCTCGGCCAATGGCTGCTCTGGAACGTGAATCTCCTGCAGGGTCCCACCTGGCGATCGCTGGCCTACTATGCCCGCACCGCCGTCTGGTTCTTCTGGCCCCTCTGGCCCTTCGTGTTGTGGGCGATCTGGCGCTGGCGAGGGAGTCGTCGCGAAGCCCCGGTGGCGGTTCCGGCGGTGATGCTGGTGCCGCTCGCCTTGCTGGCCCTGCTCGATCCGGTGGGGTCGGAGGCGTCCCTGCTGCCATTGGTGCTGCCGATGACGATGCTCGCCGCACTGGCCCTGCCGACCATCCGGCGCAGCGTGGTGAGCCTGATCGACTGGTTTTCGGTCATGACGTTCTCGGTGGTTGGCTGCGCGATCTGGGCCTACTGGATCGCATTCATGACCGGGTTCCCGCCTCGGATGGCGCGCAAAGCGCAAGAGGCGGTTCCGGGTTTCGAGGCCTCACTGTCGGTCGTCGAACTGGGCCTGGGTCTGCTCGCCACCATCACCTGGATACTGCTCGTCGGCTGGCGCATCTCCCGCCAGCCGCGCCCCTTCTGGCGCCCGATGGCCTTGTCCTCCGGCGGCATGGTGCTCACATGGCTCCTGCTGATGACGCTGTGGCTGCCGGCGGCGAACTTCCGCAAGAGCTATCGCGAGGTCGTCAGCCCGACCCGTGAAATCCTGGCCAGGGAAACCGGCTGCGTCACCGGCTTCGGCATCGACGCGGCCCAGCGCGCCCTGCTCGCCTACTACGGCAGCGCCCGCTTCATCAGGCTCCCGCGGATGGACGGCGAAGGCCCGATGCCGAGTCCGTCGTCATGTGCGTGGATGCTGGTGTCCGACCGGGAGGACCGGCCGCACGAACTGTCGGCGATTGCCGGGGGCGGTGCCACCAATCCCACTGTCGGCCCGGCCGAGGATGACGACGCCGGCAGGGAGGTCGGGCAGCGCCCGTCCGGCTGGACGCTGATCTGGCATGGCCAGCGGCGCGTCAGCCGGGGGGAGCGGCTCTTTCTCTACGCCAGGGACGGCTTGGCGATGAAGTGATCGCGGTAGTAGCGTAGTTCCTCGATCGATTCCAGGATGTCTGCGAGCGCCGTGTGTGCGCTGCGCTTGTCGAACCCCTTGGCCACCGCCGGCGCCCAGCGTTTGCACAGTTCCTTGAGGGTGCTGACATCGAGGTTACGGTAATGGAAGTACCCCTCCAGCTCCGGCATGTAGCGGGCCATGAAACGCCGATCCTGGCAGATCGAATTACCGCACATCGGCGACTTCCCCGCCGGCACCCAATCCCTCAGGAAGTTCACCAGTTGGGCCTGTGCCTGCGCCTCGGTCAGCCGTGACTGGCGCACCTGCTCGGTGAGTCCCGAACGGCCGTGGGTCGCCTTGTTCCAGGCGTCCATGCCGTCCATCACCACCGCCGGCTGGTGAATGACCAGCACCGGCGCTTCGGCCACCGGATTGAGGTTCCCGTCGGTGACGACGACCGCGATCTCGATGATCCGGTCGATTTCCGGGCGCAGCCCGGTCATCTCCATATCGACCCAGACCAGCCGGGTCTCGTCGACGCCGCCCGGCCTGGCGCCGGGGCCGATCGCCGCAGACCCCGCCGGCCCATTCTCCTGCCCGCCGGCCTGGTCAGAGCGGTCCGGATCCTCGTTGTTGCCGTTCATCTGTCGTCACTCGCGGGTTGCGTCGCCGGCAGCCCGTGCTTGCGCGGATCGCTGTGCCATCCGGGAACCGTCGCCGATATTGTTGTCTTCGGCGCGATCAGGCTGCGCCATGCTCTAATTATCACATGCAAGCAATGACTCTTACGGTCGCCTTCCTGGCGTTCCTGTTGCTGTCCATGACGGTTCGCCTCTGGCTGGCCTCGCGTCAGATCCGTCATGTCGTTCGCCACCGTGATCGCGTGCCGGCCCAGTTTGCCCATCGGATCACGCTGCCGGCACACCAGCGCGCGGCCGACTACACCGTGGCCAAGGTCAAGCTCGGCATCCTGGACGGGTTGATCTCAGCGGTCATCCTGATTGCGCTGACGCTGCTGGGCGGCCTGCAATGGCTGGCCTCGCTGTGGGCTGTATGGCTGAGCGACTCGCCGCTGATGCAGCAGCTGGCGATCGTGGTCTCGGTCATCGTGCTGACCTCGCTCGTCGAGATACCGCTGGATCTGTACCGCCAGTTCAGGCTCGAGGCCAGGTTCGGCTTCAACCGGATGACGCCCGGCCTGTTCGTGGTCGACCTGCTCAAGAGCGTCCTGCTTGCTGCCGCGATCGGCATTCCGCTGCTGGCTGCAATCCTCTGGCTGATGCAGCAGGCCGGGAGTTGGTGGTGGCTTTGGGCCTGGGCGCTCTGGACCGGCTTCAACCTGCTGGTGCTGCTGATCTATCCGACCGTCATCGCCCCCCTGTTCAACAAGTTCAAGCCGCTCGAACCCGGGGCGGTTCGCAGCCGCGTCGAGACTCTGCTGCAGCGCTGCGGCTTCTCCTCCAGCGGGCTGTTCGTGATGGACGGCAGCAGGCGCTCCGCGCACGGCAACGCCTACTTCACCGGTTTCGGCAAGAGCAAGCGCATCGTCTTCTTCGACACTCTGCTGTCGCGGCTGGACGTCGACGAGATCGAAGCGGTGCTGGCACATGAACTGGGGCATTTCAAGAAGCGCCACATCATCAAGCGCCTGGCCTTCGGTTTTGTCGCCAGCCTCGCCGGACTTGCCCTGCTCGGCTACCTGTCCGGGCAGACCTGGTTCTATCAGGGTCTTGGCGTGACCATCGATCCTACGAGCGGCCTGCCCGCGGGAATCGCCCTCCTGCTGTTCTTCCTCGTCCTGCCCGCTTTCACTTTCGTGCTGCGGCCGCTGGCGACCTACCTGTCGCGCCGGGATGAATTCGAGGCCGATGCCTATGCCGCCGCCCTGGCTGACCCGGTGCAACTCACGAGCGCGCTGGTCAAGCTGTACGAGGACAATGCGGCGACGCTGACGCCGGATCCGGTGCACTCGGCCTTCTACGATTCGCATCCGCCGGCAGCGATCCGCATCGATCGCCTGAGTTCGCTGGCTGCGGCCGCCTGACCTCGCGGCCACGGCAAACTCCTGCGCGGCCGGCCGTCTGGACCCGAGCATCATCCCAGCATCCGACATCCGACCGCCCGCGGCTCCCGCGTCGACCGGACAGGTAATTGCGGCGTATGGCCGGCATTTTCTGCTGCACGTGGCGCCGGATGAACCGCCCTTGAAGGCGGTGTCCCGGGCCCGGCGCAGTGACTGCGTGGTCGGCGATCAGGTGCGCTACAGCCGCTTGAACAGCGAACAGGCCGTCATCGAGTCCGTGCTGCCGCGAAGCAACCGCGTCACCCGCAGCGACAACTTCCGAACGAAGACCATAGCAGCGAACATCGACCTGGCCGGCATCGTCATCAGCGGGTATCCGCGATTCGACGAGGCTCTCCTGATCCGCATCCTGATCGCCCTGGAAGCAGAACAGATTCCCAGCCTCCTGATCGCCACCAAGCAGGATCTGGACATTGCGCGGGAGGCCATGGCTTCGCGTCAGGACGTCTACCGGTCACTCGGCTATCCGGTCGTCACTACTGCGGCGATGACGGCGCCTGCGTCGTTGAACGGGCTCGCGCAGCAGATGCGCGGTAAGCGGACTCTGCTGCTGGGTGAAAGCGGCATGGGCAAATCGACGTTGCTCAATGCCCTGGTGGCGGGCGCGGAGCAGCAGACCGCCGCCATTTCCAAGGCGCTGGGGAGCGGCCGCCACACCACTACCTTCACCCGGGCATTTGCCCTGCCCGAGGGCGGATGGCTGGTCGACTCGCCAGGGTTCCAGACATTCGAAATCGCCCACTTGAGCCGTTGGCAGGTGGTCCACGCCATGCCGGAGTATCGGCCGCTGCTTGGCCAGTGCCGGTTCAATGACTGCCGCCACGGGATTGAGCCGGGTTGCGCCATCCGGAGCGCGGCGCAGACCGGGAGCATCGATGCCCTGCGCTACAAGCTCTTCACGGAGATCGCCAGCGCTTGAGCCGGGCGACTGCCGACCCGTCGCTTCAGCCCAGCAGCTTCGCCAGCAGGTAGATTCCGGCCCACACGACGGCACTGCGAAACAGCAATCCGGCCATCGGGCGCAAGGAAGCGGCTTCCGGCTCCGTGTCCGGGAGATCGAGGTCCGGCGCCTGGGTTCGCAGTTGCTCGTCCACGCCGGCATCTGTCAGTCGCAACCCCAATGCGCCGCTGGCAGCCGGCAGGAGCAGCAGGCGCTGGTGAAGGTAGGCATCGAAAGGACCGGCGCCCTGCGCTCCGATGCTGCTCATCGCCTTGACGTAGTAGACGGTATCCTCGAAGTGGGCCACCAGCGCAAAGACCAACGCCGCCAGGCGCAATGGTATCCAATCGAGATAACGGTAGGCCGTCCCGGCAAAGGGACCGGTCAGGCGGGCGGCAAAGCGCGCAAACAGA
>JBBRJB010000178.1:0-6153 GCA_038220085.1 Burkholderiales bacterium | reverse complement strand
GGGTAGTAGGCAATGCCGACCCTCGGATAGCTCCGCGCGGCAAACGAAGGGCCACTGATGATCATGTCTACAGTGCCCAGGGTGAGCCCCTGGTTGATATCCGTTTCCTTGCCCAGCGCCGAAGCGGGAAAGACCTGGATGTCGAACTTGCCGTTGGTGCGCTTCTTGATTTCCTCGGCGGCCCACAACGATTGCTGGTGGTACGGCTCGTTGACCTCGTAGACGTGCGCCCACTTGATCTTGGTCTGCGCCAGCGCCGTGGCAACCAGGCCAGGGGTAGCAGCGGAAATCAGCAGCGTCGCTGCCGAGAGTGCCAGCGTCGCAAGCGACCGGGCTGCGATCTTCGATGAAGTCATTGTCTCCCCCATGCGTGTTTTGGATGCTTCGCGTCGGGGCTAGTTTATGCCAAAAGCAAGGGCGATCGATACCCGCACAATCCCCAGGGACCGGGCTTCATTCCACCTGCCAGGGGAGCGACTCGCCGCCCGCAAGCGGCACGATCTCGCCGTCGCCGAACGGCAAGGTGGCAGGTATCGACCACGGCTCGCGCCTGAGGGTGACACTGCCCTGATTGAGCGGCAGGCGATAGAAGGCCGCGCCATGCCGACTGGCGAAGCCTTCGAGCTTGTCCAGCGCGCCGGCCGCATCGAACGCCGCCGCATACAGCGCCAATGCGTGAGGAGCGGTATAGCAACCCGCGCAGCCGCTGGCATGCTCCTTGAGCACGCGCGCATGCGGCGCGCTGTCGGTGCCGAGGAAGAAGCGCGGGCTGCCGCTGGTAGCGGCGTCGACCAGCGCCTGGCGATGGGTTTCACGCTTCAGCACAGGCAGGCAGTACCAGTGCGGTCGCAGCCCGCCGGTGAAGATCGCGTTGCGGTTGTAGAGCAGATGCTGCGGCGTGATCGTGGCGCCGAGGTTGCCGTCCGGCGCCTCGGCATCGCGCACATAGTCAGCGGCCTCCCGGGTGGTGATGTGCTCGAAAACGACCCGCAGGCCGGGCATGCGTCGACGCAAAGGCGCGAGAATCTTCTCGATGAACACGGCTTCCCGGTCGAACAGGTCGACCTGGGGATCGACCACCTCGCCATGGACCAGCAGCGGCAGTCCGACGCGTTCCATTGCCTCGAGCACCGGATAGACGCGTTCGACCGATGAAACGCCGGCATCGGAATTGTGGTCGCGCCGGCGGGATAAAGCTTGATGCCGTGGACAATGCCGCTCTCCTTGGCCGCCTGCACCTCGGATGCCGGGGTCGCCTCGGTGAGGTAGAGCGTCATCAGCGGCTCGAACCGCGCCTCAGGTCCAAGCGCCGCAAGAATCCGCTGCCGGTAAGCTTGTGCCATGGCCAGGGTGGTCACCGGCGGCTTCAGGTTGGGCATGACAATAGCGCGGCCGAATTGGCGGGCGCTGGCGCCGACCACGGCGGCAAGCGCCGCCCCGTCACGCAGGTGCAGGTGCCAGTCGTCCGGCCGAATGATTTTCAAGCTGTCCATGCGGACTCCAGCAACGTCAGGCTTCGATCCGCTCCAGGAAGCGGACTTTCTTGTCGGCGACCCAGGGCTCGACATTCTGGGAAAAGCTCTTGTAGTGCGCGCTGGCCAGATGTGCCTCGAAACCCGCGCGGTCGCTGTAGACCTCGTAGAGGAAGAAATGCGTCGGCTCATCCGGCGAGACGCAGACATCGAACTGATGACATGCCGGCTCCTGCTCGCAGGAAGACTTGGCATTGTCCGACACGGCCTTGGCGAACGCGGTTGCGTGCTCCGGATTGATGACGAAATCCACGATGACTACATACATCTTCAAACCTCCGGAAATTGCCTGTACCTGCAGGCATCCGTCTGGTTGCCTGAATCAGGCCGCCAGTCTACAACCTTCGCGACCTGGCCCCCGCCAGCGCCGGCCTCAGCCTCGGCCGTACCCGGAAAACTGTCCGACGCCGGCGGCGTCCCGGGTCCGGATAATGAGGTGCGGGGCCGTGAAAAAGCCACCCGGCACCGCAGCGCCGGATGGCTTCTTTCCTGTCGCCGGACGTGTCCGGTTTCAGGAGCCCGCCCGATCGAGCAGGTCAGTCGGCGTAAACCCCCGCCTTCTTGATGACCGGCGCCCACTGGGCGATCTCGGCCTTCAGTTTCGTTTCCACGGCTTGCGGCGTCTGCATGTCCTTCGGATACATGACCGCGCCGAGTTCCTCGAAGCGCTTCTGCAAAGCGGGGTCGGCAAGTGCCGTCTGAGCGGCCGCCACCAACTTGTCCACTACCGCCTTCGGCGTGCCCTTGGGCGCGTAGAGCGCATGCCAGATACCGATCTGCATCGTGGGCAACCCGGACTCCTTGGCCGTGGGGAGGTCAGGGAAAGTAGCCAGGCGCTCTGCGGAAGTAACCGCGTAGGCCTTGATCTTGCCCGACTTGATCTGCTGGGTCGTGTTGGTCGTCTGGTCGCACATCAGGTCGACCTGCCCACCCATGAGGTCGGTCAACGCCGGCGCAGTGCCTTTGTACGGCACCGGCGTCAACTGCCGGTCCACTGCGCTCATCAGCATCAGGCCACACAGGTGCGAGGCAGCGCCGATTCCAGCATTGGCCAGCGTGATCTTGTCGGCGTTCTTCTGGACGTAGCTGATCAGTTCCTTGAAGTCCTTGGCCGGGAAATCCGCCTTGGTGACGATGGTCATCGGCACGTCGTTGATCAGCGTGATCGGCTGGAAGCTGGTCTGTGCGTTGTAGGAGAGCTTGCGATACAGCGTGGGCTGGGTCGACATGCCGATATGGTGCACCAGCAGCCGGTACCCGTCCGGCGCCGCCCGGGCCACGTCCGCCGCGGCGATCGTGCCGCCTGCGCCCGGCTTGTTCTCGATGATGATCGACGGGCCGCCCAGCGGCTTCTCCATCGCAGCGGCCAGCGCACGGGCCACCGTGTCGGTGGGCCCGCCGGCGGCAAATGGCACCACGATGGTGACCGGCCGGGCGGGGTAGTCCTGCGCCGCGGCGGGAGCCGCGGAGAATACGACAGCCGCGCCTGTCACGGCTGCGGCGAATACTGATTGCTTCAAGCTACAACTCCTCAATTGATGGACATGTCGATCACGAATTCACGCCAGCGCAGCCACGATGGCGTCGCCGACTTCGGCCGTATTGGCTTTTCCGCCCATGTCGGGCGTGCGCGGACCCTGCCCGGTCACGGCCTCGATGGCCGCGAGGATCCGGTCATGGGCGCGAGGGTACCCCAGATGCTGCAGCATCATCGCCGAGCACCACACCTGGCCGATGGGGTTGGCGATGCCCTTGCCGGCGATGTCCGGCGCGGAACCGTGCACCGGCTCGAACAGGGAAGGGAAGCGCCGTTCCGGATTGATGTTGGCAGAAGGCGCAATCCCGATGGTGCCGGTGCAGGCCGGCCCCAGATCCGACAGGATGTCGCCGAACAGGTTGCTCGCGACCACGACGTCGAACCAATGGGGGTTGCGCACGAAATGCGCCGTCAGGATGTCGATGTGGAACTTGTCCAGCTTCACGTCCGGATAATTCCGGCTCATCTCAGCTACCCGCTCGTCCCAGTACGGCATCGAGATGAAGATGCCGTTCGACTTGGTGGCCGAGGTCAGGTGACGCTTGGGCCGGGTCATCGCCAGATCGAAGGCGTACTTGAGCACCCGGTCGACGCCGACGCGGGTGAAAATCGACTCCTGGATGACGATCTCCCGGTCCGTGCCGGGGAACATCCTGCCGCCGATCGAGGAGTATTCGCCCTCGGTGTTCTCCCGCACGACATCGAAGTCGATGTCGCCGGGCTTGCGGTTCGCCAGCGGGCACGGCACGCCCGGCATCAGCCGGACTGGCCGCAGGTTGATGTATTGGTCGAATTCCCGCCGGAACAGCAGCAGCGAACCCCACAGCGAGATGTGGTCCGGCACGGTGTCGGGCCAGCCCACTGCACCGTAGAGGATCGCGTCATGGCCGCCGATCCGGGCCTTCCAGTCGTCCGGCATCATCTTGCCGTGCTTGAGGTAGTAGTCGCAGCTGGCGAAGTCGAAGTCGTCCAGTTGCAGGTCGATGCCTTCCTGGCGGCCGACCGACTTCAGCACTTTCAGGGCTTCCGGCATCACTTCCTTGCCGATGCCGTCTCCCCGGATCACTGCGATTCTGTGCTTGGCCATGTGCGCTGCTACCTCTTGAATGGTGGCTGCCGATTGGAACTGTCGAGGGGAGGAGCCGCCCGATTACCCCCGATTACCCCCGATTACCCCCGATCGCCCCCGGTTGCGCCGGATCCTGCGATTGTACGATCCCATACTCCGACAGGCTCCTAACCAATCCGCCTGGGCAGCCAGGTGGCAATGTCCGGCAGCCAGAAGACCGCCGCAAGCAGGGCCAGGCTCATCACCAGGTAAGGGACGACCGCCGTGAAGATGTGCACCATCGTGACGCTCGGCGGCGCAACGCCGCGCATGGTCATGAGCAGCAGGCCGTGCGGCGGCAGCAGCAGCCCCAGCTGCATGCAGATCAGGAACATCACCCCGAACCAGATCGGATCGATACCCAGTGTCTGCACCACCGGCATGAAGATCGGCAACGTGATCATCATCATGCTGACCTGATCGACGAAAACGCCCAGGAAGATGAGCATCAGCATCATGCCCATGACGACCGTCCCGGTCGAAAACCCCTGTCCCGTGATCAGCTGCACCAGCCCGTTGCTGGCGCCGGAGAACGACAGGATCTGCGCGAAGGTGGTGGCGCCGAGGATGATGAAGAGAATCATGCCGGAGATTCCGGCCGTGCCCCTGAGCGCCCGCATCACCGCATCGCGGGTCAGGCTGCGGTAGGCGGCCGCCAGCAGCATGGTGGCGAAGGCGCCGAGCGCGGCGCATTCGGTGGGCGTCGCCCAGCCCGCTGCCAGCGCGCCCACGACGACGCCGAAGATCGACAGCGAGGGCAGCACATAACCGAAGAAAAGGCGCCAGCGCTCCCAGCCGGTGTGGCTGACTTCGGTGGCATCGGCAGGCGCCAGGCGCGGACTGATGCTGACCCGGGCAATGATATAGATCACGAACGCGATCGACAGGATCACGCCGGGAATCACGCCGCCGATCAGCAGCTTGGAAATCGAGATGCCCGAGAGCGAACCCAGGAGCACTGTCAGGGCCGAGGGCGGGATCAGCATATCGACGGCGCCGATCGCCATGATCGGGCCGGTGGCGATGGTGGGGTGGTAGCCGCGCGCCAGCATGACCGGCAGCATCAGCGAGCCGAGCATGGCGGTGGTGGCGATCGTCGAGCCGGAGATCGCCGAGAACACGGTGCCCGCCACCACGGCCACCACGGCAAGCCGCCCCGGCACCCGCCGGATCAGGCGCTCGATGCCCTCGATGACCTTGTGGGCCAACCCGGTATGAAAGAGGATTTCGCCCATCAGTACGAACAGCGGAATCGGCGTCAGCGAAAAGGCGGTGATCGAACTGACGCTGCTTCTGGCCAGTTGCACCAGGCCCGGCTCGCCTCCCATGTAGAGCCAGGCGCCCACCAGGTTGATGGTGATGAACGTCAACGCCACCGGCATGCCGATGAACAGCAGCAGCATGGACCCGCCCAGCATCAGCCAGGCGGCCAGGACCCAGGCGCTCATCCGGCGGCGCTCACCGTGGCCCGGTCATGCCGCACTCACGGCATCCTTGCGCGGGCCGCGCTCGGCGCGCTGCAGCCGGACCATACGGAACACCATCTCCACCGCGAGCAGCACGAAGACCACCGGCAGCGGCAGCAACGACCACCACTCCGGGGTCACCAGCGTCTTGATGTTGAGGGCGCCCGAGGTGTAGCTTGACCAGGCCGCCTGGGTGGCGAACCAGGCGATCACCAGGCAGCAGGCCAGCCCGATCAGGTCACCGATCCATTCGAAGAACCAGGCCAGGCGCGGCGGGATCGCCTGCAGCACCACGTCCACCCGGATATGCTGGCCTTGACGCAGCAGCCAGGGCGCGACCAGCATCGTGATCAGGAAGAGCATCAGCTCGGAGACTTCATTGCTCCAGGGCAGGCTGCCGGGCATGCCGGGTATCGAGATGTTGCGCAAGGCGACGTCCGCCACGATCACCAGCATCATTGCTAGCAGGATCAGGCAACCGGCCAGGGCGAGCCCGCTCAGGAACCGGCC